>JAOZTW010000563.1 GCA_029938985.1 Bacteroidales bacterium
TTAGAATTAAAGTTTACCTTTGTAAATGAGCATTTTAATATTTCAAAAGTAACTATGAAATTGATACTTGTGAAAAACGCCAATTTTTTAAGGTTATACACTATCAGGGTACTCATAGAAACTCAAAAATCAAGGCTTTCAAAATTTTAAAAATTTGAGTTTACTCCTGTAAATGAGTGTTTTAATAATTTTGTATAACGCAGAGTTTTGGGTTTCTATGAGTACCCTATAAAATATTATTTGTATAAAAAAACCAAACATAAATCTTAATTTATTAAATATTTAGATGCTAAGTAAATTCAAATTTACATTAAAAAACAGTGTTATATACAGTTTTGGTAATATGGCAGGTAAGCTATCAGGCTTTATCCTTTTACCGTTATACGCCGAATTTCTTCCTATCGAAGAGTTTGGAGTACTTGGACTTGTAGAAATTATTAATCTTTTATTACTCGTTCTAACGAGTCTTGGTTTAAAAAGTGCTTTTACTCGTTGGTACTGGGACGAAAATTTTAAAAACCAACAAAAATCTCTTTTTTTTACAACCTATTTTGTCAATTCAGCAGCAACAGTCTTTACGAGCATAATTGCTTTTGTGCTAATAAGTTTCTTTTCCGAAATAATATTTAGTATAAAACTACCGCAACATATAATCATACTATTTTCGCTTGCTAATTTTTTCAAACTTTTAATAGATTTTCCCATGTTGTTGTTGCAAATCCAACATAAATCAAAAAAATATGTTGCCATGCAATTAATAATTCTTTTTTTTACTGTTGGCATAACTTATTATTTATTAAAATACGAAAGTTACAAATTAGAAAGTATTTTTGTAGCCCAGTTCGCAGGAAATTTTGTTGTATTTTTACTACTATTACCTTTAATTTTAAAAAATATCAGCTTTCGTTTCGAGAAAACAGAACTTTTTGAAATGTGGAAATTTGGTTTTCCATTAATGATTTCTAATATTGTAACACTCACATTAGTACTTACTGATAGGTTTATTATTAATATTTTTGAAGGCTTGAGTGATACAGGAAATTATGTAATGGCTTCAAAAATTGCAAATATTATAAAACTATTATTTGTAACCTCGTTTATGCACTCTTTTGTTCATGTGTTTTATAAAACTATGCACGACAAAGATTTTAATCGCTTTAACTCCAAAATATTAACTTACTACATATTGTTTATAGTTTTTGGCGGTTTGGGATTAATTATGTATTCCAAAGAAATTATTCAGTTAATTTCGATGAATAATACAGAGTATTGGCGAGCAATTCCTATAATACCAGTTTTGGTGTGGAGTATTATTTTTGTTGGCATTAAATCTCAAATTATTTTGCCTTTGCAAAAGTTAAAAAAAACAAAAATAATTTCAATAATTTCAATATCTGCCGCTATACTTAATTTTGTTCTTAACATGATTTTAATACCTCAATTGAGTTCTATTGGTGCCGCAATTGCAACACTTACTACAAATATTATTGCATCGGCGATTCTTTATTATTATGTGAAAAAATATAATAAAATAAATTATGAAATTGTAAAAATATTTAAAATAATTTTAGTAGGAATTGTAATACTTGCAATATATTATTATATCAACGATTTTGAAATAGTTTTGAGACTGATACTAAAAACTCTACTATTAATAATGTATTTTGTTGCTTTATTACTTTGGAATTTCTTAGAAAAAATTGAAATAATAAGACTAAAACAATTGATAAATAAATGGAAAAATCCGAAAAACTGGAAAAGAAATATAAAAAAAGATAGTAAATAAGCTGACTACCAAATTTTACTTAACCAAGTTTAAACAAAAGCTAAACGTAAAATTAAGGAATGATACAATTATTCAATGGTTCAATGATACAATTATGTGATTACAAACCAATAGATTAAAGAAATACAAAAGTGTAAAAACTTTTGTATGGGTACTTATCAATGTACTTACCTATAAGGAAAAAATGTATTATATAAGCTCCAAGTGAGCGTTTTTACGAGTGTAAAGTTCAAGGCTTTTTTAAATATTAGAATTGAAGTTTACTTATGTAAATGAGCATTTTAATATTTTTTTATAAATAGCCAACAATTTTTTTTCTTCGTTTTGCCAATTATATTTTTCTAAAACTGCTTTTTGTCCATTTTTTCCCATTTGTTCCGACAGTTTATTGTTCTCAATAATTTTATTAATAGCATTAGCTATTTCTTTGGGTTCGTGAGGATTAACACAAACTCCACATTTGTTATCTTCAATAATTTGTCTCCACAAAGGTATATCGCTTGCTATTACAGGAATTCCTGCAACCATGTATTCAAACATTTTTACAGGCAAAGCATCTTTATAATTAATTGTAGGATATAAGGTTACTAATCCTACTTTTGATTCATTTAATATTTCTTTTATTTGTTCTCGTTTTACAAATCCATGTTCAACTATTTTATTCCACGAAGGTATAAGTTTTACTTGGATTTCTAAATTAGAATTTTCAAATTTTCCTGCCAAATTTATCTTATAATTAGAATATTGCATAGCTTCAACCATTTCAGTAATCCCTCTAATTTTAGATATTCCTCCTACATAACAAGCCTTGTTTTTCCTTTGCGTCCACTTTACATTTGTTTTAAGTTCTGATACAATTGGGAAGTTTTTTATTGAATAAGAATTTTTATTTATTTTTAAAAACCGATTTGTAATAAAATCAGTTGCCGTAATAATATATGATAATTTTTTGGCATTCTTATTTTCAAATTTTTCAAAATATTTTGAAATAATTGGTTTTAAAAAGGCTTTTAAATATGGTTTGCTTAAAATCTGACGAGGTACATCTTCGTGAACATCATAAATTACTTTTTTCCCTAATTTTAAGAGTTTTACACCAGTTTTAATAAGTTCAGGGTCGTGAAAATGATATAAGTCTGCATCAATTTCTTTTGCTTTTTGAAATACCTTTTTTGGAGTTTTAAGCATTCTCTTAATTCTTTTGCTTTCTTTTCCAATATCATAAATTTTTATTTCATTTTTTATTTCATCTCCTTTGTTATCTGCAACAATTAATGAAACATCAAAACCATTTTTTTGCAAACTTTGACATTCTTTTACAAAAATACGAGTATCATAACGAGCATGTACGGAGGTTAAATGACATATTTTTTTCATGTTTTTTATTTATTATAAAATAATGCTATTTTTTACGGATTTAATTTATTTTTTTTAGATACTTTACTTAAGGGGAAAATGAAAAAAGCAAAAATTAAAACAAGCCAAAAACCATGCGTTAGCATAACTGTTAAAAATGCAGAACCTCTGAATATCATTATGTAAAAAACAAATATCCCATAATATTTTGGATTAATTTTTATTGAATTAAATACTGCAAGTATTATTGAAAAAATAAATGAATAAATAACAACTCCCATATAACCAAAATTTAAATACCCATCGCTAATAAGACCATTGTTTGCACTTGTTTTTACATTGTTAAAATACTCTCTACCAATAATATGAACAGGTTCTACATCGTAAGGATATTCAATAAAACTACTGAAAATACTATGCGATAAGTAAACAGGTTGGTCTTTAAAATATTCAAAATAATACTCTGTTAAAAGTGATGGTAGAAAAAATACTCGTCTGACAAATAATGACCTAAATAAGTAGCTATCAATAATTAGGTCTGGAATATTTATAAATATTAAAAATACAAAAAGAAACACAAGAGTTAATTTGATTTTTTTATTATAATTGCTACCCAAAAAGTAGTAAAATAGCATTACAACGGGTGTAAAATACACACTTTTGTGCCCTGAAATTAGAAAGATGTACATTAAAATTAGTAAATAAAACAATGCAAATTTATAATTTCGTTGAATAAGGCTAT
>JAOZTW010000564.1 GCA_029938985.1 Bacteroidales bacterium
AATAAGATGATTACAGAATAATATCAAGACCTTGATTGTCTATATGAGCCAAAATCTAATACCATGAAAAAATCATATCCATTTTTAATGCTGATAACAATAATATTTATTTATTCTTGTGAAAAAAAAACAGTTTTTTATAAGAAAATAGTAAATACTAAGGTTGTTATTAATAAAAAAAGAAAAGTTTTAACTACTTTTGTGATAAACAAAACCTTTCTCGGCAACAATCAACGAAATTATTATGGAAATACTGCTCCCTCAAAATTAGAAATAATTTGGGAACATAAACTTGGAACTGGTAAAACTCGTGTGGGAGCTGGGCTTGTTGAATGGAGTGGAGCTGGTTGGACTGGACAACCTTTGCTGATTAAGGATAATAAAAAATTATATATAATTCAAGGAGCTTACGACCACAATTTGAAGAAGATAGATGCTAAAACTGGTGCTTTAATTTGGAATTATCAATACGATGATGTAATAAAAGGAACAGGTTCGATTTGGTATAATCACAAAGCTGAAAATGAAGAGGAAAAAATAGTTATTTTACAAGGAAGTAGAAAAGGTATTGATATAGACTTAAATGCCAAAGTAGTACCAAGTTATAGAGCGGTTTCTTTTTCTACAGGAAAAGCTTTATGGAAATATAACAGTATAAAAACAGATAGTTATAGTAGAGATGTGGACGGTTCTGCATTGATTATTAGAGATACTGCATATCTTGGTTTGGAAAACGGAATTTTTATTGTGTTTGACCCAAACTATAAAAATGCGGAGAAAAAAGATGGAATTTTGCAACCTATTGTTTACAACACAGATTCGCTATATAAAATGGAAGACAAGCGAAGACATGGAGGAAATCTTGTTACAGAATGCTCTCCCTCATTACTTGGAGATAGAATTTACCTTGCATCTGGTTCGGGGCATGTTTGGGGCTATAACATGAAAACAAAAAAAATTGACTGGGAATTTTTTATTGGTTCAGATATTGACGGCTCACCTGTGGTTACATCTGATAGTTGTTTGCTTATAGCGGTTGAAAAACAATATATTAATGGTAAAGGTGGTGTTTTTAAACTCGACCCATCAAAAGAACCTGACAGTTCTGTGGTGTGGTATTATCCTGTGGCTGACAAAAATTTTGTTACTTGGAAAGGAGGAATTATTGGTTCGGTTGGAATTAACGATTTATATATAAAAGATAAAAAAACTCCTTATCTGGCTTCTTTTATTGCTATAAATGGAAATACTTATGTGGTAAAACACAAAGAGTTAGATGGAGATAAAAAAGTTTTGGGACCAAACAACAAATTTTATTATCCCACACCAAAACTTGTTATGAAATACGCAACAGGTCCTTCAATTTCAACTCCAATTATAGTAAACAATAAGCTTGTTGCGGCCACCTATGATGGTTTGTTTCTTTGGGAATTTGATGATAATCTAAATTTTAAACTTTTAGATTTACAAATCTGTGGAGGCTTTGAGTCAACTCCTTTTGCACATGGCGGAAAATTGTATGTAGCATCACGCAACGGATTTTTGTATTGTTTTGGGAAAAAATAAATTTTGAAATCCATTTAAACAGTATATTTTTACATTCTGTTTCGTTAGTGAAAATAATACAAAAATATATTGTTTTTTCTTCTTCTAATTATTTAAAAACGAAGTTAACTTTTTGCTATACGTTAAATTTAATTGGTGCATAGCACGAGTACATGCTACGTAAAGCATCTGTCTGTCAGGTTCTGTGGAGTAATTTTTTTCTGTAATGTATGGGACTATTACATTGTCAAATTCCAAACCTTTTGCTAAGTGGGCGGTTGTAATTACAATGCCACTACCAAACGAAACGCTTATTGCATTTAGTAAATTTATTTTAAAATCATCTTTCAATTCTTGATACAGCTTGTCGGCTTGTGATTGTGTTTTACAAATAATACCCAGTGAGTTGAAATCACTTTCATTAAATTTGTTTATTAAAAATCTAATATACTTGTGTTCTTCTTCTAATTTTTTGAAAGAAAAAATTGTAGGTTCATCTCCATGGCGTTCTATTGCTTCAACATCAATTTTAGGTCTAATTTTTTTTGTGAATTGGGTTATTTCATAAGTAGAACGATAACTTTTAAGCATTGTCATGCAAGTTGCACCATAAAATAATGATTTAATGGTATCTATACCCGATGCACTAAATGGATTTACAGATTGATTAATATCTCCCAAAATAGTTTTTTTACATGGAAACAAATTACTCAAAACACGATATTGAACCGCAGAATAATCCTGCATTTCATCAATCACTAAATGTTTTACTTTGCTAAATGATTTTAATCCAGATAGTTTCATTTTTAAGTATAACAATGGATACACATCGCTGTACTCATAAGTAGCACCTTTTTTTATCTTTAGTAAATCGGGTCGTTCTAACCATTCATAAAATTTTTTATAAAGCACCCTAAGATTTGTTGAAGGAAACATTTTGCGAATAGTTTTATGCAATTGAGTTCGTTCTTTTCCCATTACTTCGTAGCGATATTCGAAGAATACTTTATTTACAATATCACGAACCACCTCGTTAAAACGATTAAGTATTGGCTTTCTGCTATGTTTTTCAAATGATTCTTTTATCAACCATGCTGGAACAGGTTTTTTTCCCACAAATATATCAACAGCCTTAAAACCATGATTTTCTAAGTATAACAAATAGCTATCTATTTTTTTGAGTAGCTCAACCGATGATTTGAATTGAATTCTTTCAATTAATTTTTTGTTAGTTTTAGACAAAAGTTCCGAAACTTGGTCAAAAAACGACTGAAAATTTATTTGATAGTCAAATAAATCAGATGCTATTTCTTCCATACTGTTTTCTGCCACCGTTTCTTCTCCTAATTCAGGTAAAACATTTGAAATATAACTTGCAAAAACTTTATTTGGAGAAATAATTAATATATCTTTAGAGGAAATGGTATCTTTAAATTTATAAAGCAAAAAAGCTATTCTATGAAGTGCAATTGATGTTTTTCCCGAACCAGCAACTCCCTGTATAATTAAATGTTGTGCGTCTTCGTTACGTATAATGGCATTTTGCTCTCGTTGGATAGTTGCCACTATATTTTTCATTTTATTAGACGAAGCATGGTTTAATTCTTTTTGAAGCACTTCGTCTTGAATAGTTATATCACTATCTAACATATATTCCATTTTGCCTTTTCTAATACGGAATTGTCTTTTTAACGAAATATTACCTTCTATAATAGTTTCTAATGTTTTATAATTTGCTTCACCAAGTTCAAAATCGTAAAACATGCTTGAAATTGGTGCACGCCAGTCATATACCAGACTTTTTTTAGTCTCATCGTCCTGAAAAGTATGTACTCCAATATAAATCGGGAGAGTTTTATTTTTATCGTTTTGAGTAAAATCTATCCTTCCAAAATAGGGTACATTTTTTAATCTATATAACCTTTTTCTTTTATCAACGGAATGTTCTCCCAATGTTGCAGTTACGTCAATAGCTTGACGCATCGCATTTTTTTCAAGATGATCCATATCCGTTTTGTAATCCTGCATGTGATTATTCAAATATTGAATTTCATCTGATTGCGATTTAATTCTTTCGTTGATGTTGTTTATTTCATTATCAACTTTTTTAAGAAGATTTGTTAAATATTTTTTCTCTCTAATTTCTTCTGTCATACTATTTTTATAATGTTTTGGTTATTCAATGTCCGAAATCTAATTCCGAATTTAAGTATGCAAAGATAGTGGAAATATATTAGAAAGTGCAAAATATTTCAGCCTGTAAATAGTTAGTTGCATATTATCTGATAGTCCCTACAAAACAGTGTTGGTATGATTAACAAGTATTTACAAAAATAT
>JAOZTW010000565.1 GCA_029938985.1 Bacteroidales bacterium
GTATCAATTTCTTCGTTACTTTTGAAATATTAAAATGCTCATTTACAAAGGTAAGGCATATTAAAATAAATCGTCAATTATTTGTTTTAATATGCCTAAACTTTAATTCTAATATTTCAAAAACGCCAAATATATTTAAACTATGGATGAATTTCGTCTAACGACTTAAATAGTTGTTCCAAAGATAGTTCGTCTTGATAAAAAACTTCTCTTGGTTTACTGCCTTGCGAAGAACCCACAATTCCACAAGCTTCCAATTGGTCCATTATTCGTCCAGCTCTGTTGTAACCAATAGCCAATTTACGCTGAATCATTGATGTAGAACCTTGCTGATTCATAACAATTATTCTTGCCGAGTCTTCAAATAGTTTATCTCTTTTAGACAAATCAACTGCTCCTGGTACGTCTGCATCAACAAGCTCAGGTTCTGGCAGGTCAAAAGCACTTGCAAAACCTTTTTGGTCTCCAATATAGTCAGTAATTCGTTCAAGTTCAGGTGTGTCAATAAAAGCACATTGTATTCTAATCAAGTCGCTACCTTTGGTTATCAACATATCGCCACGTCCTATTAATTGGTTTGCACCAGGGCTGTCAAGTATTGTTCGTGAGTCAATCATTGAGGCTACTTTAAAAGCTATTCGGGCAGGAAAATTAGCCTTTATAACTCCGGTAATAATATTTGTAGAAGGACGTTGTGTTGCTACAATAAGGTGAATACCAATTGCCCGTGCCAACTGGGCAATTCTTGCAATGGGTAACTCAACCTCTTTTCCTGCTGTCATTATTAGGTCAGCAAATTCGTCAATAACAAGAACGATATAAGGCAAATAACCATGTCCTTTCTCTGGATTTAATCTTCGGGCAATAAATTTGGCATTATATTCTTTAATATTTCTCACTTTTGCCACTTTTAACATTCTATAGCGATTGTCCATTTCCACATTTAGCGAGTTTAATGTTGCTACTACTTTTTGATTTTCGGTTATAATAGCTTCCTCACTATCAGGTAGTTTTGCCAAATAATGCTTTTCAATTTTTTCATAAAGAGTTAGTTCTACTTTTTTAGGGTCTATCAATACTAATTTTACTTGCGAAGGGTGTTTTTTGTATAAAATAGAAGCTAAAATTGCATTCAAACCTACCGATTTTCCTTGTCCTGTAGCACCAGCTACAAGTAAGTGAGGCATTTTAGTAAGGTCAAAAACATAAGACTCGTTCGAAATAGTTTTTCCAATAACTATTGGCAAGTCAAATTTTGAATTTTGAAATTTAGAAGACGAAACCACCGAACGCATAGAAACA
This sequence comes from Bacteroidales bacterium, assembly GCA_029938985.1. Taxonomy (GTDB): domain Bacteria; phylum Bacteroidota; class Bacteroidia; order Bacteroidales; family JAOZQN01; genus JAOZQN01. Next base: position 1,303 of record JAOZTW010000565.1, read on the forward strand.
ATTGCAGGATTACTGTTTGGTACTTCAATACCAATTGTACCACGTCCTGGCATTGGAGCAATAATTCTAATTCCCAGTGCGGCAAGACTTAAAGCTATATCGTCTTCTAAGTTTTTAATTTTTGAAATTCTAACACCAGGTGCAGGAATAATTTCGTATAAAGTAATTGTTGGACCAATTGTAGCTTTAATTTTTGTAATTTCAATTTTATAATTTAATAAAGTTTCTACAATTTTATTTTTATTCTCAAGCAATTCTTCGTTTGTAACCTCCATGTTATCTGCTCTATGGTCTTCGAGCAAATCAATTGGTGGCGTTTTGAACGTAGAAAGTTCAAGCGTTGGGTCATAGTTTTCTTGACTATCTATTTGCTCCGACAAAATATCTTGATTTTTTTGAACCTCCAATTCATGCCTATTATTTATTTTGTCATCTAATTTTTCGGCTCCTTTATGTACTTCTTCTTTCTCTTCTGTATTTTCGTCAATAGTATTGTTTACCTCAAAACCTAAATCATTTTCTTTGTTCTTTTTAGCATCTAAAACAAAATTATTTTTTTCTACCATTTTTAATGGTTGATTTGTATCTAAATCAAAAACAGTTTGTCTTGCTTTTTTCTTATCTTCTTTTTTTGTTTTTTTATTGTTTTCAATATCAGTACCATCTTCTTCGTTTAAACTTTCAATTTTAACATCGTCTTCTTTATTACTATTATCTTTCACAACTTTATTACTGTTCGAAAAAGCTGTTTTTAGGTTACGAGAGGAAACTATATTTTTGAAAAAATTAACAATCCAATCAAGAGAATTTTCAACAGTTAGAAAGATAAATGCCAATGCTGTAATTAAAATAATAAAACCAGTTCCAAATTTACCAAGAATTCCAGAGAGCCATTGAGTAAAAAGGTAACCATAAGCACCTCCGAGATAAAATAGTGCGTCGCCAAAAATAAACGACAAAGTAATTGACATCCAAATTATTCCAATTACTACATAAGTTATAGATTTTTTGTAATTTTTTATTTTTAGTTTAAAAAAACGCAATCCAAAAATAACTAAAATATATATTAAACCAAAAGCTGGTAATCCAAACCATTTATAAATAAATGTTTTTGAAATAACTGCACCAAGTTTACCCATCCAATTATCTACTTTTACGCTTGTGCTAAAATATTCGAAGAAATTTAAGTCAAATTTACTTTGATCAACCTGCCAAGTAAAAATAAATGAGAAGAAAGCAATAGCAGAATAAGTTGCAAAAAATAAAATTATAAGTCCAAAAAGCACCCTGTTTTTTTCATTACTAACAAATTCTTTTACTCTAACATTTAAAGGTTTAGATGTTTTTTGAGATGTTTTATCCTTTGTCTTTTTTTTACTTGTTTTTGCTTGTTTTTTTGTTTTTTTTGCCATATTAAAAATATTGATATTCAAATAGGAATTTAATAATTTGCAAAAATATAATAATTTTTGTGATTATTCATATATCTGTTAATAATTTTTATAAAAATGTGTATTGTAACAAAATTTAAGTAATAGCTAAAAAGTTAGGAAAGCTTTTTTGCAATATTTATCTATTTGATTTTCATAATAATAAATAATTTGCTTAATATTAATTAATCAGTATTTTGATGTTCTTTCAAAATAGTGTTGGTATGCTAAATTTTATTATATTTGCAAAAATATTTAAAATTTATTTCCTATCTGAAAAAGTCGGGAAAACTTTTCAGCAATATTAAAAACATACAATTTGTCGTAGCGACAAGGCTTCTGATTACCAATAAGTTCTTTGACTTGTTTTAATAAATACTTGTCTGGCATTTTTCACGAGTATCAATTTCTTCGTTACTTTTGAAATATTAAAATGCTCATTTACAAAGGTAAACTTTAATTCTAATATTTTAAAAAAGCCTTGAACTTGACACTCGTGAAAAACGCCACTTCTCGCTAAGTTTTAGTTTGTTAGTGCGAAATTTATTTTTGCTTTTTATTCTATTTTTATCTACTTACCAAGCCAAAGATAACAAGTTTAAGGTCTTATTATTAATTGTTTGTGATAGAAAATGCCAGACAAGCGATTCATGTTGGTAATTAGCTAATACCTTGGAACAAAGCAAACGGTGGTATAATAAAAATAAATAATACTGTTTTTCGCAACAATTCCACTGCTATTGCCATGCCACGTTATCAAAATTTTATTTTCAACAACCCACTTTGGCCTGCTCGTAATGTAAGCTACATAATAAACAACACTTTTACTTTTGAGAACTTAACATATATTCAAACAAATTTATAATACAGTAAAAAAATAAAAATTATAATTCTATTACCAGCTACACAGCTCCACCTTACATTTTAAACAATATCAAAAAAATATTTTAACTTTGCAAAAACCAAAAAACTTACTTTTATATGAGAGACAAAACTTTGCTTTTTTTTTGAACAATAGTAAATAAAAAGCAAGCAGGAACCTATTTTTATTACAAAAAAATAAATTAACAATTATTTTGTTTTTTTAAAAAAAATTTTAATGATGCAAAAACCAAAAAACTAACTATTGTATGAGAGACAAAACTTTG
>JAOZTW010000566.1 GCA_029938985.1 Bacteroidales bacterium
GCATTTTAACATTTCAAAAGTAACGAAGAAATTGATACTCGTGAAAAACGCCAAATATGTTTAGTGAAAAAGAAAAAAATAACTAAGCCCAATAAAAATATCATTAAATAGCTCGCTATTTGTAGATTTGTTAAAATTCTAAAAGAACTGAAAAGTCGGGAAAACTTTTTTGCAATATTTATCTGTTTGATTTTTATTAATCAGTTTTTAATATTTAGACAAGCAGTTTTCCAACTATTCTGTATATTACTGAAATAAATACAAATACGTTGTTTTTTTATGTCAATTTTATATGCAAAATATGTTGTAAAGACAAGGCATGCCTTGTCTCAACGGCAAATTGTATGTTTTTAATATTACTGAAAAGTTTTCCAGACTTTTCAGAAAAGAACAAAAAAACGATGTATCCTGGAGTTACTTATTATTTCATTTTCACTTTCTAAAGACAAACAAAGATAAATATAAATTTTTGTTTTTAAAAATTAAATGTTAATTATAAACATATATATAATTTTGATTTTTATATTTTAAAATTTTAATTCATTGAAATTAAGCTTATAAAACCAATAATTCAAAAAATAATATCTTTAATATTTTTTTTATTTTGTGTTTTTTTCCTAATTTTGCCACACTATTAGATAATTTTTGTTTTGTTATAAATTCTATTTCAAAATTTATAATAGTTAATTAGATTTATACGTTTAATATGTCTAAGATAGTCCATATTAATTTTCAACCAAAAATAAATATTTTAATAATGAAAAAAGTCTTTTTATTAATTCTATTAACTACTTCGGTTTTTTTTACATTCAGTCAAAATGTTGTTATAAAAGGAATTGCAAAGTCTTATGCAGGCGATGAACTTGTTATTTACGGTTTTAAAGACCGCCTATCGTTTGCAACAGAGGAACTTGCAAAAGCGACGGTGGATACTTCTGGATATTTTGAGTTTAATATTAATATAACAGAAACTATGCAGGCATATATTCATTTATATACCTACAAAGGATATATTTACATAGAACCAACTAAAGAATATGAAATTCTTCTTCCAAAAAAGAAAGAAAAAACACAAGCTGATGTTCTAAATCCATATTTTCAACAATCAAGTTTTTCGTTACGTGTAAAAACAGTAGCGAAAAACGATTTGAATACTCAAATAAAGGTTTTTGAATTTTATTATAATCAAGCAGTGTTTTATATACTTGATGAAAAAAGCAAGAAAAAACAAAAAGAATTGGTAAGCAGTACAATTATAGATTTAGACACACTTTTTGAAACATCTGAAAATGAGTATTTTTTGAATCATAAAAAATATAGATATGCAAATTTGCACTATATTGTTTATTTAAAACAGTTGGATAAAATTATTGAAAAATATTTTTTTGAACAACCTATTTTGTATAATAATATTGCATATATGAATTTCTTTTCAGATGTTTTTCAAGATATTTTTTCAATGAAATGCAATGTTGTAAATCTGTCTGAAATTTACAATGGTATTCGTAGAAGGGATTTTTCTTTGGTAAAATCTGCATTAATGCAAAATGAAAATTTTGCAGAATCTGATTTTGCAGAACTTGTTATTTTGAAAGGCTTATTTGATATTTTTTATCAAAATTCTTCTTCCGAACCTTCTGTGATTGCAATTTTGCAGACAATGAAGACTAATGCTGCTTGTGAGCAAAGTAAATTGATAGCTACCAATTTGTTGGTTGATATTTCAAAACTTAGATTAAACAATCCTGCTCCAAAATACGTGCTTGCTAATAAAAAAAACAAATTAATAAAATCGGATAAATTAAAAGGGAAATTTGTTTATCTTAATTTTTATCACCCAGACAGTTATACTTGTGAAAAAGAAATTGTGTTTCTTCAAAAAATACATTCAAAAAAACCAAAAATGCTTGAGATTGTTACAATTTATGTATCTGAGGATATTCAGGATATGAAAGATTTTCTTAAAGAAAACAAAAAATATAAATGGACATTTCTACATACCACAATTGGTTCTGATGTTTTAAAAGATTATGAAGTTTGTGCTTATCCCTCATATTTTTTAACCAATCCAGATGGAAAACTTATTCGTGATTATGGATTATCGCCATTAGATGGATTTGAGCAAATGTATAATTCGCAACTCGAAAAATGGAAAAAAGCTAATTCAGACAACAACACTATTCTTGGTCCTTAAAAAAGCAATCTTAGGGCAATTAAAATAAATACAGAACTCACAAAATTAGTAAATTATTAATTATTATTATGTGTTTCAATAAATTTTTTATTTTTGTAAAATATTAATCACAAAATTTGCTTATGAAAATAACAATGATAAAACCCAATATAGGATTGTTGCAAGTAAAAAATGGAACAGATAAACCGTTTAACGACAATGGTCGTATGGAACCTCTACAACTTGGTGTTTTGGCTGGTTTAACTCCAGATAGGTTTAAAATAGAATTGATAGACGACCGTATTGAAACCATTGACTACGACCAACCTACCGACTTAGTGGCAATTACAGTTGAAATTTATATGGCAAAAAGAGCTTACGAAATTGCGACAGAATATAGGAAAAGAAAAGTTCCTGTAATTCTTGGTGGTATTCATGCTTCGATGATGCCAGAAGAGGCAGAACAATATGCCGATAGTTTGATTATTGGCGATGCAGAAGCTGTTTGGGAAACAGTATTGAAAGATGTTGAAATAAATGAGCTGAAAAAAACATATAAATCTTTTGCATCAATTCCACATCCTGAAAAAATTGCGAGAAGAAGTATTTATTTTGGCAAAAAATACTTGCCAATAACATTGCTTCAATATGGACGTGGTTGTATGTATGCCTGTAGTTTTTGTTCTATAAGTGTTTACTTTAATAAACGTATCTTTTATCGTGAAATAGAAGAGGTTATTGCTGAGATAAAAAAACAAAAAAGAAAATTTCTATTTTTTGTTGACGACAATATTGTGGGAGATAAAGAAAAAGCAAAACAATTATTTAGAGCATTAATTCCGTTAAAAATAAAATGGGTTGGTCAAGCGAGTATAAACATGACCGATGACCCAGAATTGATGAGCTTAATGCAAAAAAGCGGTTGTATGGGACTTGTAATTGGTTTTGAATCCTATAGCGAAAAAGGATTGTCGCTGTATAACAAAAGTCCAAATTTGATAACAAACTATGAAAAACAGATAAAAATATTGAGAAAACATAGAATACATATTTGGGCTGCCTTTATTTTAGGACACGACGAAGAGACAAAAGAAAGTCTGCAGGCTACTCTTGATTTTGTGATAAAACAAAAATTTACTTTCGTAGCATTCAATATATTAATGCCATACCCCAAAACTGAGGCTTTCGAAAAATTGAAAAAAGAAAATAGATTATTATATGATGGAAAGTGGTGGCTACATAAAGATTACAGATTTAATTATGCCTCATTCAAACCAAAAAAAATGACAGCCGACGAATTAACAGAATTTTGTTTTTACATGCGAAAAAAATTTAATAGTATTCCTGTACTTTTGAAAAGACTTTTTGCTTTTCACAATATAAAAAATATTGGAAGATTAAGATTTCTTTTTAAAATGATGTTTTTGTTTAGAATAGAAACTTTAAAGAAACAAGGAATGAAATTTGGTTTTGAAAAATGATTTGTTTTGAGTTAAAACCTCATTGAGAGGGTTAATAAGGAATGATACAATTATTCAATAATACAATTATGTGGCAGTAAACCAATAGATTAAAGAAATACAAATGTGTAAAAACTTTTGTATGGGTACTTAGCTGTCGTATTATAAAATTGGCATTTTTCATAAATACAAATTACTGCGTTATTTTGATTATTTTAAAATCCTCATTTACAATAAGTAAACT
>JAOZTW010000058.1:0-2978 GCA_029938985.1 Bacteroidales bacterium
TGGTGTGAGAGGTGTACTGACTACCATAGTGGTAGTCAGCCGCCTACTCGATTAGCGTTCCTTTTTTTCATTTATTCACTAAATTGTTAATGTTTACTCCAACTGAAATTCCAAAATATCGGCTCTTTATTTTCAGGTTTTGAGTGCTAAAATTGTTTGTTATTGCAGGTTTATATTCAAACTCTATGAAAAACATGCTATTAAAACTTATCCCAATTCCTGTTGTTCCACAAAGAATTATTTTGTTAAAATCATCGTAGATTTCTTTGTCTAAATTATATTCAGTTCCCTGATATTCAATTATGACACTTTGATAATCAATTAAATAGTTGCTGTTTATGCCTGTAAATAAATAGGGTTGTATTTTTCTATTTGTTAATTTGTATTTTAAATTCAAATCAAGATTTAGGTTGTGAAAGCTAACTTTATCATTAATCACCTTTGCGGTTTCGTCAGAATAAAATGCTAAATCTACTTGCTCAGTAAAACCGTTTTGAAAATAACCTAACCCACAATTTATTGCAAAACTTTTTCTAATATTTTTCTCAACAAAAATTTGAGTTGCAAAACTATTTTTATTGTTTTTCCAATCAGATAAATCGGCAAGTATTGCATTTTGATAATTCCAATGTTGATTTGCAATGCCATAGCCAAATTTTAAGCCGAAGTTATCAACAAGTTGAGCATTTGAAATGAGTGTTAATGATATTAAAAACATCATTAGAAATATCGCTTTCTTTATTTTCATTTTATTGTTTTTCAAATTTAATTTCACAACTCTCTCCTCTGAAAATGAGGATATTATCTAATACTTGATACTCAGTTACAGTTGGTAATTTTATTGCTAAATCTTCGTCAAATTCAGTATCACAGCACATTTTAGACAATCCGTAATCATTCACATTGATATTTCCTTTTGTTGAAATACAATATTCACCCTCTCCTTGATTAATACTTAAATCTAAATAATGTGTCTTCGACAAAACGCAATACATACGCATCAATGTTATCTATCTCGTTGCCAAAATAATTCAATTCAGGAGTGTTTGTTTTTTTTGAATTGATAGTAAGCGATTTAACTTTCCAATTAAATTCTGTTATATTTATTTGATTTGTTAAATCTTCTGGCTTTTCGCAACTGAAAAGAAAAATACTAATAGTGAATAATATTATGCTAATTTTTTTCATTTTCTTGTTTTTTAATTTACAATTATTTTTTTAGTTATCAGATTTTTACCGTTATTTAGCCTCACATAATATACACCTGATGTTAGTTTCTCTCTAATAGGAATTTCTTGCAAATTTGTTTCGCTTACTTTGTATATTAAAATACCGATAGAATTGAAAATATCAATTGTATAAGGTAAGTCAGTAGATGTTACTTTTACGGTAAATTTGCCATCGGTTGGATTTGGAAACATGTTAAAATCAAATATTTGTGGCTCTTGGGTAATATTCAACAACATATTGTCTTGTTCTTCGGATTTATTTGAAGTGGATTTACTCTCTCCTGTAAAAACTATAATACTATATGCTTCTGAAACCTCGTTGCATTCATTGCTAAAAGTTATAATTACAGCATAATAACAACCATCACAGGCTTCTGCACCGTCCCAAACACAAACATAATCGCCTGAAACATTTCCCGAACTGCTGTGAATTAGACTTCCCCAACGATTGTATGCTTTAAAATCATAATGAGTTGCATTTGTTACGGGATAACATAAATTATCGTTTATTCCATCTTCGTTTGGAGTAAAAACATTGGGAAGTAAATCAATAGTAACAGGATAACAACCTGGAACGCAATTTAAGTCTTTAAGTTGAGCCGTAAATGTGCAACCTTTTTCGGCATGAAAGCCAGGGGCTAAGTTAATACCTTCCCCAGCTTCGTAAGTTACGTTTGCCCCTGACTTTATTCTGTTTGATGCAATTATTGTTTCGGTAGCAAAAGGTTTATTAGAAAATTCAAGTAACGTAAAATCTGATGCACTTCTTGTTGCTCTAAGCGTTGCACCTGAAACAGATTGTTCTGATGAACCATCGTCTCCACCACACGAAGGACTTCGTAATTAAAAATAAAAACGCAATCCTCTGCTTCGCTTTGATTATTGATGCAGTGATTGGCAGTCAAAAAATAAGGAGTTCCGTCTAAACTTGTATTGTTTAAAAGAGTTCCCGAACATAAGCCATTACCTCCAATAATTATTTTACATACAGACCTTTTTTCTGTTTGCCAGTCATCTCCTTCTGGACAGTTTATATCCACATTACAATTACCAGACTTATCGTAATTATTTTTATTATAAAAGTCTAAAAAATCATGATTTATTACACCAATAACAATTTCTCCACTTACATTAGAGTAGTATGGCTCAAAATATTCAATGATGATTTTGTCTTCTTTTACAGGAACAGTAGATAAACGTCCATAACTTTTGTTATTATTACTTGTAAACGCTCCAATAATATCTGTTTTTTCATCGTTGTAAATAAATAATTTAGCACCTTGTGGCAACAAGTATTTTTTAAAAACAAGATTAATTGAATAAGCATTTTCAGATTTTATTGATAAACGATAAAGTAACCCAACATCAAGACTATCAACCACTGCTGATTTTTTAACATTAATATCTACGTAAAAACTGTATGCAAATTGAAACGGTTTATTTTCTGTTTCATTACTCTGTTTTATTTGGTCTATTGTCGCCTCATCTATCGGTTGCATATTTACTATTGGTATTTTTTCCGATAACACTACCTCCTCTTGATTTATATTTTTCAAATCAACATTGAAACTGTATGGTTCTCCACCCTGACTTATCTGTCCTTTGCCAATATTCCATACTATTAAGGCAAATAGGAATAAAAATATTCTTTTTGATTTCATATTTTTTTGATTTATTTGTTTTTTTTAATGAACGCTAACGAATATGTGCTGGTGGGGGGGGGGGTTTTTTTTTTTTTTTTTTTGTGGG
>JAOZTW010000058.1:2988-8944 GCA_029938985.1 Bacteroidales bacterium
AGTTTTGTAGTGTTTTTTTTGAGTGCGAAGCACGAAAAAAACACTACAAAACCACCGCCACCAGCACAATGTTAGCGTTCTAATCTTTCTGTCCGTCAGTCATTTTCGATATATACTAATTTTTTTATTTCTTATCAAAAAGAATGATGCTGACAGGTGAGCAAATTTCGAAGCGAAGCAAGAAATTTACTCGCTGTCAGTATTATTCTACTTCATCAGAGCAAAATCGGAATACTGTCAAAATAATTAACAAACATTAATGTAAGAACGTTACACATTGAATATTAATTATTTACAAATATTCAGAATTTCAATATGCAATTTTAATAGACAATTCTGAAGTAATCTCTATTTTTCGAGTACTTGTATGATAACCTACAAATTTCAACAAACTTTTTCAATTATATTTTCACAGCGTAAACATTTTTGCACTTTTTTATTTTCTTCTTTCGTTTCATAACTACACTGGTCACAATAATTATAAACGCATTTTTTACAGTCATATATTGCAGTTACTTTTTCTTCTGTTCGTTCACTGATTTCTCCAATTCTTGCACCACAATAATTACATTGTATCTTATTGTCTGCACAGCTTTTTATGTATCTATCTAATTTTTTCCATGTTGATTTATATGATTGGACGGCATACTTGGTGTTACTTACTTTTCTTTTAAATTCGTAAAGAAAATTTGGTTCGCCTTCTAAATTTTTAGGTGAAAAATTGTCGTTATATCCATACTCTGCTTCAAAACTCCCAATTAAATAAACATTATCTTTATGTTTTCTTTTTGTTTTTTCACTAATATTCAATTCGTCAATATAGTCCATAAATCGAAACAAAAATTTGCCCATTTCAAAAGCATATTTCTTTGATTTTTTATCCCAATGCCAATTTTCAGTATATTTTTCGATTTTTTTTATCAAGCTTTTTGTCATAACTTTTTATGTTATATCGTGAATGAGTTTATTTTTTTGGTCTAATTTTTCTCTGTGTATCTTTTTTTTAGCTCTCACTTTTTGAATTATCACAGAAATTACTGTTTTTTGCATAAATAAATTAGGAATTTCATCTTTCCTAATGACATTGGCAATGGTAATTTGTTTGCTGTGAAATTCATAAAACCAAATAATGTGTAAATCTCTTAACATGTATTTTAAGTGAATACTTTGTTTGGCTTTGTCTTTATATACAGTTACGATATTATCTTTTGTTATGCCAACTTGTCCTTCACCTTCAAAAGCTTCATTATTTATTGCATTTATTATGATATAAAACCTATCGAACATAGATTTTTGCTCTAAGTCTTTTTTGTCACGCACTCTTAACCAATATATAAGGTAAAGCACCAAACAAATAATTGATAATATAATAATCCACCAAATCATTTTTTAGTTTTTACAAAATTAGCAAGATGACTTATGTTTTTTTCTTGTTCTAAAAACATTGCAAATTTTTTCATAGCCACTTTTACTTCATCTTTAGTATAATCACCTATTTTATTTTGATGCCATGTCCAAAATTTACTGTTATACATTGATTTTGTTATTTGTTCAATACTGGTAATACCATAATCAAAAGGAGCAAAATCAATGAAATATCCAACAATTACAGAATGTTTATAAGCTGTTCTTTTTGAATATTTTGTTGTCAGATATTTTTCAAAATCTTTATTTAATTTCTCAAGGTATTTAGTAAATTCCATTGTTTGTTATAAATTTATTTGTTTATATGTGTTTGTTGTTAATTTTCACAAAATTTTCCTATTTTGCAATTTGTCATTTTAAAATTATCTATCCTGCAAATTTACACAGCTCCGCCACGTAAATTACAAATTTTATTAATATTAGTTGTTTAATTTTCAAAGAACAAATAAAAACTTTGTTTTTATTTGTTCAATATATTTTGTCTAATCAATCGAACATGAACGCTAACGAGTTCGGGCTGCGCCATCGTTTGCTTTTTTGGTACATCGTAAAATTGAAAGTAAATTGTCAATCAATCACCGCACCCATGCATAATTCCTGCACACTGAAAAAGCAAATGATGAGCAAGAAAATGATAGCGGTTTATTATCCTTTTTCAACGAGACTAATTTCATCATCGTTTAAATTATATAGTTTATAAACAAGTTGATTTATTTTTGCTTGTTCTTCTGTTGTATCTATATTGTTATTTTTTTTCTTTGATGATAAAATTTTATTAATTAAAATTTCTATCTTTTTTGTTAATTTATTATTTTCTTGTGTTTTTTCTGGAATAGGTATTTTTTCTATATAAATTTTAGAATTTTGTATTGCAGATTTTCCTATCATTTGTGCTTCTCGTTCTAAAAAAAATTCTACAACTTTTGAACTTAAAATAGCAATTAAATATTTTAAATTTTTTCCTGTTATCATAAAACAGGTTTTATTTATTAAATAATTATCCGTATCTAAATAAAATTCAGAACGTCTACCAGTAGTTTCCGGATAAATAATTTTTTCTTGAAAAAAAAGATTTTGATACGCACAACTACGATGATTTGTCCAGTGTTCGCCTTGGTCATTACGTTTTTTTAATTGTTTTTCAAACTTTTTTAAATATTGAGAAAGAATTGGAAAATTATGAATATTTACCCTGTCTATTCTTGTTCGCTCTTTTGTTATTGAATTTTTGATTAATTTTCCATTGAAAGTATTTATTAAATATCGCTTTTTTTTATCTATAAAAAATTTATGCACATCTCGTCCACGCAAAATAGGTTTAATAATTTTTTTAGATTTAGGGTCTTTAGATATTAAATAATTACGTTGTTCTTGGTCAATAAAAAAAGCTTTATCTAATCCTGTTTTTATTCCATAATGTATTTCTATATCCCAATTTTTCAGTAGACTTCCGTTTGCTATAATTTTATTTTTTATTTTTTTCTCTTTATCTGACATTAAATTCCAACTATCTGCTCCTAAATCAGAAATTATTATCTTATTTTTGTTATAATAATCAAAAATACTGTCTTTTTCTAAATTGAAAGTTTTATCTAAACGAACTGCATTAATTTTTTTATCTTCGTCTTTTCGTTTTGATGTAATTATAATATTTGTGTCCACCGAAGCTTCGTCAAAAACTTTTAAACCGTCAAAATCAATTAATTGTTCTATTTTCGTATTTTCAATCAAAAATTTTCGTAAATTGTTGCCGTAACCTGCTCGCATCCATTTATTTGATGTAATATAAGCTAGTATCCCGTCTTTTTTTAGAATTTGTAAAGCTCGTTCAATAAACAACATATAAATATCTCCGGTTTGTCTGTACGTTTTATAATTGTGTTTAATTTCTTTAAGTATTTGTTGCTTACTTATAGAAAAATACGGCGGATTTCCTAAAACCAAATCAAAACCTACAAATTTGCCTGTTTCCGATAAAATTTCCGGAAATTCAATAGCCCATTCCATTGAATTTACATAAACATTTTCATAATTTTCTTCATATTTTTGTCTTAAAATAGCAACTTCTTTACTTAATTCAACTATTTTATCTGTTATAGTTTGATTTGCAGAATTTAAGTTCAAAAGTTTACCGAGTTCGTTGTTTTGTTTTAAATATTTTTTGTAATAATTATCTTTTGGAATAGCATATTTTTCAAGTTCTGTTTTTATTCGTTTTATTTGTTTTTTGAAATTGTTTTTTTCTTTATAATCTGTTGTTTTTTTATATTGTTCTGCTATAAATTTATAATCAGTTATTAATAAATTTACTGCACTACGTTCAAAAATATTTAATTTTGTATCAAATTTATTTATTAATGAATTTCCACATTTTATATTTATATCAATATTTGGTAAAGTTTCCAAAAATTTGTAATCGCTTTCTTTGGTATAAAAAGTATTTTTTAATAATTCTATCCAAAGGCGAAGACGACAAATTGATACTGATTTTTGATTTATATCAACTCCAAAAATACAATTTTCTATTAAATTTTGTTTTTCGTAGAAAAGTGCTTTTTGTAAATTTTGGTCTTCACTTGCAGGCTTGCCTTTTTTATTCACCTGATATTGAAATGGTTCACTTGTTTCTTCATTAATTATTTCAAGTTCATCGTTTATATTTTGGATTTTTATACCACGTATTCTATTTTTTTCGGTATCTTGTAATATTTTCAAATCGCTTTTTACTGCAACAAGTTCGTTTAAAATAGATACGAGAAAATGTCCAGAACCAACTGCAGGGTCGCAAATTTTTATAGAATTTATAATATCATTTGCTTTTTGTCGTTCTTTTTTATCTGTATAATCAATTTTGTCTTTTAAATCTTCAAAATTTTCAACTTTGCAAAAGTTTGCTTTATTAAATTTGTTTATTACAATTTTTCTTATGCTTTGACTGCTAATATAAGTAGTTATAAAACTTGGCGTATAAAAAGCTCCGTCTTTATATCCGTTAATTTTTTCAAAAATAAGTCCGAGAACTGCTGAATTTATTATTGTTCTGTTGTCTTCTTGAATTTCTGCTTTTGTATCGCTTGAAAAATTATATGCACTCAGAAAATCTAATAAATATTTAAGAGTATTAATTTCATTTGTTAATATATTATTCTGTTGTTTTATTAAAACTGTTGAACGTGATATTGGTATTGTTAAACGATTTTTTAATTCTGATATTTGTAAAGTTTGTTTTTCAAGTTCGGTTCTCTCAAAAAGCGAACTATTTAAATATGGTAAATTTCCAAATTTTTCATTTACCGCTCTTGTTCTATTTTCTGGTTTTATTGCGAGTACTTCAAAAAATAATTCATCAAGTTCTTCAAAATATTTTATTTTTTTTGTATCTATAAATGCAAATTTTTTATTGTTTTCATTATATCGAATTAGCTGTCCTTCAAGTAGTTTTAAAAACAAAATACGATTAAGCCATGTTATTGATAATTCTAATGCTATGCTAAATAATTGTTCGTCTTTTGTTTCTCCATATAAATCCGGTCTTGTAATATTTTCAATTTTATTTCTAACTTTTAAAATATTTATTGTATCTTCGAGAATTGTTCCTTGCTCTCTATTTGTTTTTTTTACTCTTGTTATTAATTTTTTACCACCGTCTTTTGTCTCTTGCAAACCAAGTATATATAAGAGTTCGTTATAAAATTTGTTGTCAATTTTATTATAGTCATTTGCAAAAGGAAGTTTTAAAAGATGCTCTGGTGAAAATATTTTATATAAATTTATTAATTTTTTATCGGTATTATTTAAAATTGTCGTATAATTATGAAAATTAATATAATTACATTTTAAAATGCTAATATTATTTTCTATAAACGGTTTTGCGAGTTCGTTGTAAAACCATTCTGTTGAATTACCAACAAGATGTCCCTTACTCCATTCTTTATATTTATTCAAAAATTGCTTATTTTGATAAAAATACTTTTCAAATTCAGTAGCATCAAAAATAAACCATTCATAAATATTTGAAATTATTATATGTTTTATTTCCGTGTTATTTTTTATTATTCGTTCTTTTAAATAATAATGAATAGTTTCGTGTAATGCTTTTGCATTTGGATTTATTAAACTAATCATTTCTGATTTATTACTCGGTTTTTTAGTTTCAATAATTACTGCTACAGGCGTTTTATTTGTTCTTCCTGTGTGTATTACAAGGTCTTTTCTGCCGGCAGTATTTATTTCATATTTATTTTTGTAGTAACTATCTTTTAAAAAATCAGAAATAATATTTTTATTATGTTCTTCGCTTTCTTTTGTATCTATTTTTTCCAAAAGTTCTGAAAAATTTTCTTTAAACAGTTCAACATTTTTATACTTCAAATTTTGTTTGAAATATGCTTTATTTATAGAATTGTCTATTTTTATTATTTCTAATTTCATTATTCTTTATTTTGTTTTTTGTTTTCTTTTTTTAATTACCGCTATTGGGTTCGGGCTTTGTGTCGTCAATTTAATTCAGGAACGTAGCTTGCGAAGTTTC
>JAOZTW010000058.1:8954-13703 GCA_029938985.1 Bacteroidales bacterium
TATGACAACAAAGCTATTGATATGTGTGTTTTTTGGGGAGCGCTAGCGACCCAATTACACTTATCGATAACTGCTCTGGTAGAGTTGTTTTATTTGATTATTCATTCTATAAATAGTTCCTAAAATTTAAAACTATAACTTATTGAAGGTATGATTGGAAGTAAAGAACGTTGCCAAAATTTTGGTTTAGACAACTCAAAATCTTGTGTTTTATCATTATATCTAAATTCTGAATGTATTTCAATAAAAAAAGCATTTTGTCGATTGTAAGCATTGTATATGCTAATTTCCCAAGTTCTTAGTCCTCTCGCTTTTTGTTTTTCAAATTTTATTGCTAAATCTAATCTATGATATGAGGGCATTCTAAATTGATTACGATTACTATATAAAAAAAGAGATGCTTCGTTTTCGCTGGCGGGAGAGTAGTATCGTCCAATTGGTAGTGTTAAAGCATAGCCTGTCATGTATGTCCAAGAGGTCGATAATTTTATTTTTTTTGAAATATCATAAGCTATATAACTAGAAAGATTATGCCTTCTGTCATATTTGAAAGGATAAGGTTTTCCATCATTTATTTGTTCAAATTGTCTATCTGTTTTTGATAGCGTGTATGAAAAGCCGCCATTATATTTATCTTTATTAAATTGAGCAAATAATTCCAGACCATAGGATTCTCCTTTGCCATTTGTTATTATATAGTCCTCAATATTTACAATATCTAAATCTGATAACACATTATCTGAAAAATCAATCAAGTTAGACGTTTTTTTATAATAAATTTCCACTCCAGTATTTATAAAACCAAATAGTTTAGTTTTTGATATTCCTACGGTATATTGTTCGGCTCTCATAGGAGAGCTTGTTTCAGTAACAGGAAACCAAATATCTGCTGGCGTGCCTGTGGATAAGTTGCTTAACAGGTGATTGTATTGATGCATGATTGTATATGAGCCTTTTATACTAATACTTTTAGTTATAGTATATTTTACAGAAATACGTGGTTCTAAGTAATTGTATTTTGATTTTTTTATATGATATTGAGTATAACGCAAACCAGTATTAATAATAAACTTTTTAATTTTAAGTTTATTATCTACAAAAACAGCAAATTCAAAGGGTTTGTAAGTTTCATAAATAGGTAAAACGTTTTTATTGTAACTTACAGAAAAAGGAATATAATTATGATTAATAAATTCTGTACCAGCTTCTGTATTAAGGAAGTTATTTGAGAACTGGTATTTTAAAATGTTTTTATAATCCAAAATAGAACTGCTCTCTCCAAAAAATTCGCTTTCATTTTTTTCTGGATTTGTTTTATTTACCATTTCTGATTCAGAGATTTTAATATTTCTGTAACGAGTAAATCCTGTAACTAAATTTAATGAATTTCTTTTATTAAAATAATGCTTGTAAGATAAACTACTTACAATGTTTCCTGTTTTGTTTTTAAAAATATCAGAAGATTTAGAACCTTCTATTTTATACACATTTGCAAATTCAGTTTTATCATCTCCTGTGTAAAAGTTGAAAAATATTTTATTTTTTTCATATAATTTGCTTGTAAGTCTTAAATTAAAATCATAAAAACTTAAATAAGTATTTGACCCTTCGTTTTGTTTTATTGATGTATTATAATAGCGAGTAAACAAATCAAAGTATGTTTTTCTTCCTGAAATCAATAAATAAGTATTTTTTTTCAAAGGTATTTCTAATTGTAATTTTGAAGAAACAAGTCCAAGAGTAAATTTCCCTGTAGTTTTTTTTGATTTGCCGTTTTTTAAATCAATTTTAACTAAGGACGAAAGTCTTCCTCCATAACTTGCAGGATACCCTGCTTTTATTAATGTTATACCTTCTGTCATATCTACATCAAAAACAGACATGTAACCAAATAAATGCGAAACATTATAAATAGGTATATTATCCATTAATATAAGGTTTTGATCACTGTTTCCTCCTCTTACAAAAAATCCTGTTGTTGCTTCGCTACCCGCCTGAACACCAGGGATAAATAATAATGCTTTTATAATATCTTTTTCGCCACCAAGTGCAGGTAAAGTATTTATAATATTTGATGTTATCTTTGTTTCACTTATTGCTTTTTCAAAATCTCGTTCACTTACTACTTGCACTTCGCCAATTTGGTTTTCTTTTTTTTGTAATATAAAATTTATTGTTGTATCATTATTAATTTCAATAGATACAGTTTGGGTTTTATAACCGATGTATGAAACAGATAATTTTAGTTTATTTTGATTTGTAGAGAGTGAATAATGTCCCACTTTGTCTGTTAAAACGCTTTTTTTATTTGTTTGAATATTTGCTTCTATTAGTTTGTTACCAGAATTATTACTTACAAGTCCAGAAATTTTATAGTCTTGTGCAGTTAATATACTTGGGAGAATTAATAACAATATTAGAATATTCTTTTTCATTTGTTTAAATTCTGAAATTTTGAAGTTTTACATTTCAATCATTAGTTCACTTCGTTTATGAGATTGCTTCGCTAAGTTCCTCTACGTGCATCAATTTTATAATGCATTACGTTAGCTATAAAATTACTCTATGAGGGCTATCTTATTGGTATTGTATCAATATCAATATAAACATAATTTATGCCTGCAAAAAGACCTAAGCCACTAGAAATATTAGATTTAATATTTCCTGCAAAATAACTTATTATTCCACTTTGTGAATTTTCTTGTATTGATACTGTTTCATAAAACTCGAAAAAATTATTTGAAGTAAAAGAGATTTGAAATTCATTAGATGTTTCATTATTATTTATTAAAAAATTCATTTCATTTTTCAAAAGCGAATACATATATTTATAACAATCCCATCCCGTATAACCGTTAGTTAGTAAAAAGCTTGGGTAAGTAGTTAAAATAGCTAAATCTTCTTTGTTTTCAAAAAAAACATCTAACTGCATATCTCCTTCTTCTTTTTTAGAATTTACATAAAAAAAAGAAAATTCAGCTTGTAAGCTATCATATAGAATAATACTATCAATTTTTATAAGAGGAGGTAAGGTCTCTGTTGTAGAAACAATTGAAGGGTAGTCTTCTTTGAAAATCTCTAAATAATATTTTTTATTTTCAATTGGTTTGCTATTGTTTGTGCTTATGTAAATTCCGCTTCCTACATTTATTAAATTTTCTTGAAACTCATTGTTACAAAACAATTTTACTTCGGCATCATCTACATACAATAAAGAATTACCATATATAGAATCTGTAATATTACCCAACTTAAATACTTGTGCTTTCCAAACACTATCAGGGTAAAAATTACAGTAAACCCCCAATACTTGAGAGATAGGAATATTTACATCAAACTCTTTGGTCATATTGCAATTAGTCAATAAAACGCTTGCTGTTATTAAAAAATAGATTGTTCTAACAAAATCTTTCATTATCTATTAAATTTTAAATTACCTTAAATCCGAAAGTCTTTTTGTAATCCTTTTACTTTTAAATATTTATATTCATTTTGTTTTACCTTTTTTGCTGAAGTAAAATATATTTTAATAATTAAAAATCAATCACTTATAAAAAGACTTGCGGATTTAAGGAATTACATTATTACTCTCACAATAATGTAATATTATAAAATTATAATTAATGGTTAAAATTATGACCACCTACTGAGCCATCTATAGTCAAACCTGAAACAGGGTTAGGAGTGTCAGTCCCTCCTGTGTATCTTCTTTCTGTAAGCCACCATCCATTTTTGTTGTCTTGAATATGACCATCAAACCAACTATAATAATAACCATTATTACCCCATCTTATATAATCCCACCTAACATGAATGGATAAACTAGTTTTCCAAGTGACCCATCCAAGCCAAGTCTTTTTGTATGATTTTACTGATCCACCTACTGATGAGTTCCAAGGGTTATATGATGCCCATTTCTTCCATTTCAATTTTTTTTTGTGACTGTCCCACTCTTCGCTGTCTTGCCAACTATGTTTTTCAGAACTTACTATTTGAATAAAATCAATAACTTTTATATTATTTTCAGGACTATTTTTATCTATTCGGCTTAACAATTCTATTTTTGAAATATCTCCATCAGTAATAGTTTTTATTTTATCAAATTCTACTAAGCTAATTTCATTTCCAACTTTTACTAATCCATCTGGAGTTAAAAATGAAGCTAAAACAGGGTCAACAACTATCAATTCAATAATACTGTCTTTATCAAAAATTAATATATTCTTATATTTTTCAATAAGTCTATTTCTTTCGTCTTCGTTTTTTGTCTCCTCTATTTTTATATAAATGTCAAGCATAGAAACAAAATCATCATTCCTAACATTACTTTCTTCATTTTCTAACGCTTTCGCAAATTCTTCATGGTCTGCAAATTCCAAATACGAAATTTTCTTTTGCGTGATACTATTTGTTTCTTCTACAAGTGCTTCTTTCTCGCAACTACTTAAAAATATTCCGCCTGCCAACATAAGCATAACAGAAATCATAATCAAATGTAATCTTTAATATTTGTTGTATTTCAAACTGCAAACAGATAAAAAAAAAGTATTCTACCAAATAAAAAGGCAATTATTTTTGATTTATTTTTTAGAATGTCATTTTTTCTATCTGTTTGCACTGTTCTTATCGTATGTGTTGGTGTATTACACCAAACTGCTATTGTATTATTGGTTTGTATTTTCTAATTAATTATATACTAAAGTTTCGGAGTTGCTACTTGATTAATAATCAATGCATTAACGGTAAATG
>JAOZTW010000059.1 GCA_029938985.1 Bacteroidales bacterium
TTAATATTTCAAAAGTAACGAAGAAATTGATACTCGTGAAAAACGCCAACAATTTATAATATTTAATAAAAACATAATGAAACTTCAAAACTTAACAGCTATTTCTCCTATTGACGGTAGATATGGCAACAAAACCAACGAATTAACAGAGTATTTTTCAGAATATGGACTTATCAAATATAGAGTTCTTGTTGAAATAGAATATTTTATAGCACTTTGTAGTTATCCTTTACCTCAATTAAAAAATATTGATAAAAAATTTTATAAACAATTGCGAAAATTGTATCGTAACTTTACAGTGGAAGATGCACAAAAAATAAAAGATATTGAAGCTGTTACAAATCACGATGTTAAGGCGGTGGAATACTTTATTAAAGAAAAATTTGATGAACTTGGGTTGTCTGACTGTAAGGAGTTTATTCATTTTGGATTAACCTCACAAGATATAAACAATACAGCTGTTCCATATTCTTTGCAACTTGCAATAAACGAGGTATATATACCAATTATTGAACAACTTATTTCAAAACTATTTGACCTTTCGGAAGAATGGGCAAATATACCTATGCTTGCCAAAACTCATGGTCAACCAGCATCGCCAACTCGGCTTGGTAAAGAAATACAGGTATTTATTGAAAGACTTCAAAAACAGCTTGGTATGATGCGTTTTATTCCTATTTCTGCAAAATTTGGTGGGGCAACTGGCAACTTTAATGCTCATGTGGTGGCGTATCCAAATATTAACTGGGAAGAGTTTGCTAATTCGTTTGTAAATCACGTGCTTAACTTGGAACGTTGTCAAACAACTACTCAAATAGAACACTACGACAATATGGCAGCTATGTTTGATAATATGAAAAGAATAAATACTATTTTAATTGATTTTTGCAGAGATGTATGGACTTATGTATCAATGAATTATTTTAAACAAAAAATAAAAAAAGGCGAAGTTGGTTCATCGGCAATGCCACACAAAGTTAATCCAATAGATTTTGAAAACGCAGAAGGAAATTTGGGAATTGCAAATGCTATTTTTGAACATTTATCAATAAAATTACCTATTTCAAGACTACAAAGAGATTTAACCGACTCTACTGTTACCCGAAATATTGGAACACCAATAGCTCACTGTTTAATTTCTTTTAAATCAATACTTAAAGGTTTAAATAAATTGATTGTAAACCAAGATGCAATCCGTAAAGACTTGGACGAAAACTGGGCAGTAGTTGCAGAAGCAATTCAAACAATTTTACGAAGAGAGGCGTATCCAAACCCTTATGAGGCTTTAAAAGAATTGACTCGCACAAATAGTAAAATTACTGAAAAAAGTATTTCCGTTTTTATCAATAACCTTGAAGTTGATAACAGTATTAAAGAGGAATTATTGAAAATTACACCTTATAATTATGTAGGAATATAAGGTAATTAGGAATTAAGAATTAGGAATTGGTTTACACCTTAAAATTCTATTATTTATAAATTTTTTGTTAATAAAACAAAGTCTTACAATAGAATAGATAATTAGCAAAAATAAAAAAATGATAATAAAATATAGATTTAAACCTATATAGTTAGTTTGAAAATGAGTGTTTTAAATAATTTTTATAGGATAAAAAAAAAGGGTATTAGTGAATAATTCAACAATATGTCAGTTTATGTATAAAAGGATAATAACACTAACCACTAACCACTAACAACTAACCACTAACAACTTCTATTATGGATAACAAAAATTTAATACGAAGTGTAAACAGGGTGTATAAAAATCAAAAGATTTTGTATGCTGATTTAGAGAATTTTGCGAAACAATTTGATATTTTTCGTTCAAAAATAGATACACAACAACGAGAAGAACATTTAAAATATATTTTAAGAGATTTTTTGAAAAAAACTTTTTATGAAAATAAAACTGTAAATACTAAAGGAGATTTTGATTTTGCTATTCATCTCAATCAAAACGAACAAAGCAAAGTTGGCGTGATAATAGAAACCAAAACTCCACAAAGTACAGAGATGATTACTGAAAATGATTTACAGGCTAAATCAATGTATCAGAGTTTGTTGTATTATTTGCAAGAACGAATAATTAACAAAAATAATGATTTAAAAAATATTATTATTACCAATTTTTATCAATGGTTTATTTTTGATGCCAATGATTTTGAAAAGTTGTTTTTTGAAAATAAAGACCTACAAAACGATTTTATTAATTGGAATAAAGGAATAAAAACAAGTAAAAAAACAGATTTATTTTATAAAGAAATTGCACCAAAATACATAAAACAGGCAGTAGATAATTTTTTGCCTTATGTGTTTTTTAATATTAATGATATTGAAAACAATATTGAAAACGCTGAGCAACAGCGTGGAATGCTGACTATGTATAAAATATTTTCGCAAGAATATTTATTAAAAAAATCTTTTCCCAATACAGGAAATACCTTAGATACAAAATTTTACTACGAGCTACTTCATATTGTAGGTATGGAGGAGCAAATGCTGGCTGGCAAAAAAATTATTACTCGCAAAAAAATAAAGCAAAATGCGTCGTTGATAGAAAATACTATTAAATTGTTAAAAACAGAAAACAGATTAAAATATGTAGAAGACCCTGAACAATACGGAAATACAGAAGACGAGCAGATAGAAAACATTGCTCTGGAGCTGTGTATTATGTGGATAAATCGTATTATTTTTTTAAAACTTTTAGAGTCACAATTAATTACATATCACAATAAAAATAATGATTATAGTTTTTTGAACATAAAAACTATAAAAGATTATGGCGAACTACATGAGTTGTTTTTTGAGGTGCTTGCCAAAAAGAAGAATGACAGAGAAAATTATGTGAAAACAAAATTTGATAAAATACCATATCTTAACAGTTCTTTGTTTGAAATAAGCAAATTAGAGGATAAGGTTATACGTATAAATAGTTTGAAAAATCATTTGAAACTACCTGTTTTTTCGGGAGGTGTTTTGAAAAATAAAACAGAATTACACACTTTACAATACTTTTTTGAATTTCTTGATGCTTTTGATTTTACGACAACAAAACCTGAAGAGGTTCAAAAAGAACAAAAAAATCTAATAAACTCCGCTGTACTTGGGCTAATTTTTGAAAAATTAAATGGTTATAAAGAAGGTTCGTTTTTTACACCTGGCAATATAACCATGTATATGAGCCGTGAAATTATTAGACGCACTGTTGTGGATAAATTTAGAGAGGCGGGCTATAAAAATGTTCATGATTTTGAAAGTATTGAAGATTTAATTAGCAATCGTACAGAGGCTAACGAAATTATTAATAGTATAAAAATATGTGACCCTGCGGTTGGTTCGGGGCATTTTCTTGTCTCGGCATTAAACGAACTAATTGCAATAAAATCGGAGCTTGGTATTCTACAATATCGTAACGGGAACAGAATAAAAAATTATAAGACAGAAATCATTAACGATGAATTAATAATAACAGATAAAGACACCGAAGAAATATTTGAATATACCTTAAATCAAAAAAATAACCCTATTGATTATAAACAAAACTTACAGGAGGCTTTGTTTCACGAAAAAGAAACAATAATTGAAAACTGCCTTTTTGGTGTGGATATAAATGCAAATTCTGTAAATATTTGTAGATTGCGATTGTGGATTGAATTATTGAAAAATGCTTATTATAAGCCTGTTGGCGATAATGAAAAATCCCTACAATTACACACTTTGCCCAATATTGATATTAATATAAAAACGGGAAACTCGTTGATAAGTCAATTTACTTTGAATGGAAATGGTAGAACTATTAAACGTAAAGGAGTAGCATTAAAAAAAATGCGAATTGCTACAAAAAAATATAAAGAACAAGTAATTATTTATAAATCAACAAATGATAAAATAACAAAACAAAAAGCCGAGAATAAAATAGAAGAACTAAAAAAACAATTTTCAAATTTTTCGAACCCAAACGATAAAGATTATAAAATATTAAAGAAAAAAAAATCGGTACTTTTAGAAGTACAAAGCCAAAATCCAGCTTTGATGACCGATGATGATAGAAAAAATTGGATACATAATTTAAACACTTTACCAAAAAAAGTAGAAGAATTAGAACAAGAATATAAAAAAAAACTTAAAAATATTTACGGTAAAGCTTTTGAATGGCGTTTTGAATTTCCCGAAGTTTTAGACGATGACGGAAATTTTAAAGGTTTTGATGTAATCATTGGAAATCCGCCGTATATTGGAGTACGAACAGCACAAATTGATAAAAAACAAAGTAATTATTATAAAGAAAATCATAAATTAGCAGTTGGACAATACGATTTATTTGGCTTATTTATAGAGCTTAGTTTTAATATATTAAAGAAAAAAGGTTATCATTCGTTTATTATTTCAAAGCGTTTTGTGGCAAACCAAAATTTTAAAGAACTTAGAAATTTTTGTATAAAAGATTTTAACATTTATAAATTTGCGGATTCGGCAATGCCTTTTAATAATACAAAAGTAGAATCGTGTATTATTTTTAATGAAAAAGGAAGTTATAGTGAAAAAATTACAATTAACTCTATTTTACATTATAAAATAACTGAATTGGGAGAAATAAACAAAGATTTAGTTAGTACAATGCCGTTTAATATTTTACCAGTATATATATCAACAGACTCAGTAAAACTTATTAACAAAATTACTTTAAAAAATAAAATTGTTAAATTGGGAGAAGTAGTTGATATAATTAGAGGATTTGAATTTGGTTACAATCATAAAAGTATTTCAAAAAAAAAGACAAAATATAAAATTATAAGGGGTAGCAACATTGTAAAATATGCAGTGGAATTTGATAATTTCTATGTAAAAGCTAATTTTAATGATTCGAAAAAATTTAAAAAAGAAAAATATTTTTTAAGCACCCCAAAATTATTAACACGTTTTGTTTCAAATAAGTTAATTTTTGCATACGATAATACTGGCTATTGTAATACAAATGTTGTATATAATATTCATTTAAAAAACAATGAGTACGATTTAAAATATCTACTCGCTCTTGTAAATTCAAAATTATTGGACTTTTACTTTTTCAATATTTATTCAAACAATGATAAAGTTTTTCCACATATTCAGAAAAATCAATTGGAAACTATTCCAATAATAGAGTTGGAAAAAAAAGAACAAAAACCTTTTATTAAATTAGTTAATAAAATTTTAAAATTAAAAAAAGAAACCCCCAAAGCAGATACTTTGCAACTTGAAAATGAAATAGATATGTTGGTTTACAAGCTTTATAATTTGACAAAAGAAGAGATTAAAATTATTGAAAATGAAACAACTTGATTTATTTAATAAAGAAGACGATTTTTTGCAAAAAGCAGAAGAGTATCTCGCAAAAATGGAACAAGAAATAAGCGAACTTGAAGAACAGGAGCGTTTTTTTGAAGAAAGTCAAGCTTTTGAATGGGCAGAAGAATTTCCTCAAATATGTGATAAAGACGGAAATTTTAAAGGTTTTGATGTAGTTATTGGAAATCCGCCTTATATTCGTCAAGAACAATTAGTTAGATACAAAGATTATTACAAAAGTCAATATAGTGTTTATAATGGTAAAGCCGATATTTTGACATATTTTATAGAACGTGCTTTTTATCTTTTACATAAAGATAGACATTTTGGATTTATTGTGTCCAGTAAATTTACTCGTACAGAATATGGTAGAGAATTGAGAAAGTTTATAGTAAAAAACTGCACTATAAATAGTTTAACCGATTTTGTGGGTTACAAAGTTTTTGATGAAGCTACAGTTGATACGATAATATTGAATTTGAAAAAAGGAAAAAATGAACAAAAAAAAATAAATTATTGTAAAATAGACCATGATTTAAAAAAAGAAACTATTTATTCTTATTTTCAAAATAATAAAATATCAATTCCTGTAACAAATATCAACGAAAATTCATTTATTTTTGCAAATGAGGAGTCTATGAAAATTCGTGAAAAAATTAAAAAAAATGGAATTTTATTGAAAAATTGGGATATAAAAATAAATTTTGGAATAAAAACAGGTTTAACTAAGGCTTTTATTATTGATAAAAAAACAAAAGATAAACTGATAAAACAAGATAAAAATAATGAGAAAATTTTAAAACCTGTTTTAAGAGGTAGAGATATAAAAAAATATTCAATAAATTTTGAGAACTTATATTTAATAAATTCACATAATGGTATAAAATCACAAAAGATAAAACCAATTAATGTGAAAATTGATTATCCATTTGTTTACAAATTTTTATTAAAAAATAAAACAAAAATTAAAAAAAGACATGATAAAGGAACTCATTGGACTAATTTAAGAAATTGTGCTTATTTAAAAGATTTTTACAAACCAAAAATTGTTTATCAAGAAATTGCACAAACTGGAAATTTTTGTTGGGATACAGATAATTATTATGTAAACCAATCATGTTACATTATGACTGGAGCAAATAAATATGTTTTGGCAGTATTAAATTCAAAATTAACAACATGGTATTTTAAAAATGTCTCAGTAATTTTAGGAAAAAAAGCCCTTAGATGGATTAAACAATATGTGGAACAAATACCAATTCCTCAAATATCTACAACCGAACAAAAACCTTTTATAAAATTAGTTAATAAAATTTTAAAATTAAAAAAAGAAACCCCCAAAGCAGATACTTTGCAACTTGAAAATGAAATAGATATGTTGGTTTACAAGCTTTATAATTTGACAAAAGAAGAGATTAAAATTATTGAAAATGAAACAACTTGATTTATTTAATAAAGAAGACGATTTTTTGCAAAAAGCAGAAGAGTATCTCGCAAAAATGGAACAAGAAATAAGCGAACTTGAAGAACAGGAGCGTTTTTTTGAAGAAAGTCAAGCTTTTGAATGGGCAGAAGAATTTCCTCAAATATGTGATAAAGACGGAAATTTTGAAGGTTTTGATGTAGTTATAGGAAATCCGCCTTATGTTCAATTACGAGATTTGAAAAATGGGAAATATTATTCAGAAAATAATAAATATTATGAAATAGCAAAAGGAAGTAGAATGAATTTATTTCAACTTTTTATACCACTTGCTTTTGATATTGTGAAAAAAAAATCGTATGTGTCTTTAATTGTTCAAAATTCATTTTTACAAGAAATGACAACCGAAAAAGTTAGAAATTATGTTATCAATAATTATAAAATTCTAAAAATAGATTCATTTCCTGAGCGAGACAACAAAAAAAGAAGAGTTTTTAAAGAGGCTAAAATGAGTGTGTGTGTATTAAATTTTCAAAAAATAAAAACATGGAATTATAATTTTGATTTTAGAATATGGAAAGAAAGACAGTTTATAAATCATTCTTTTGTAAGTTATTTTATAAATGATATATCAAATAAATATGATAATAAAATTCCTTTATTTACAATAAATAGAAAATATATATACGATAGAATATTAAAAACAATACAAGATAAAGAAATAATTAAAATAGATATTTACTCTGGAGAAATAGATATTTCTAAATATAATTTTTTTTTTAGTAATAATAAAAAGCTCCCATTAATAATTAAAGGAGCACAAGTTTTACGATACCAAACAACAAATAAACCCTCGCAAGGAACTGTTAATTATCTAAATATTAAAAAAGCTAAAATAAATAAAAATTCAAAAGGACGTTTGATACATCACAAAAAAACAAGAATTGCAATGCAACGTATTACTGGTGTGGATTCTAAAATAAGACTAATAATGACATTTATAGATGAAAATATTTTTTGTGCAAACTCAGTAAATTATATTTTTGAAAATAAAAATTATTCATTAAAATATATTCTTGCATTATTAAATTCAAAACTTTTTAATTATTATTTTAAAATATTTAGCACAAACACAAATATAACAACAACTGAAATCAAAAAATTACCAATAATTAAGATAATTGATTATGAAATTTATGAAAATAAAGTTAATAAAATTTTAAAATTAAAAAAAGAAACCCCCAAAGCAGATACTTTGCAACTTGAAAATGAAATAGATATGTTGGTTTACAAGCTTTATAATTTGACAAAAGAAGAGATTAAAATTATTGAAAATGAAAACCATAATTAAATAACAAACTCCTACTTTATATATGAAAAAAATTATACTAACAAGTTTTTTTGCCTTAATATTTTTTAGCATTTTTGCAGAAAAATATGAACCAATTCCTGTGTTAAATTCAAGAGTTACAGATGTAACCGAGACGTTGTCGGAAGAACAAATCTTGCTCTTGGAAAATAAGTTACAGGTTTTTGAAGATAGTTTAAAAAATCAAGTAGTTGTACTAATTGTTTCAACAACAGGAAGTGAATCTATTGAAGAGTATTCAATTAGAGTAGCTGAGGAGTGGAAAATAGGAAGAAAAGAACATGACGATGGAGTAATTCTACTGGTTGTTAGAAACGACAGAGAACTTAGAATAGAAGTAGGTTACGGACTCGAAGCAATATTAACAGATGTTGTATCAAGTTATATAATAAACGATTATATTGTTCCAGAATTTAAAAATGGCAATTTTTATGGTGGGATTAATAAAGGAGTGGAACAAATTACAGGAATTCTTAGTGGGCAAATTGATACCGAATTATATTCTTTTAATAAATTACCAATAAATGTTCCTATTGAAAACAAAGACACCGAAGTTACCTATAGTTCGCTTTCAAGTCAATTTCCTTTGCTTGGTATGCTTTTGATGATGATAAGTTTTTTTCTTCCAATGTTACCGTTGTTTTTTACTCGTAAAAGCTTAATAACAATTATTATAGTTTCACTTATTCCAATTCTTTTTACTCTTTTTGTTGGTTATTTTTGGGGAAGTTTTTTAATAATAATTGGAATCGTTTTTGTCCCTGTTTTAATTGCAATTTTTGTTATAACTTTTAAAATTCAAGGCAAATCTTATGATTTTTTCAGTGGAGGTTCTAATTCTTCGGGAGGTTATAATAGTTCAAATTATAGTAGTTCAAACTACGGTTCAAATTCAAGTTATGGTAGCTCAAATTCAGGCGGTTATAGTGGCGGAGGTGGGAGTTTTGGCGGTGGTGGAGCATCTGGTAGTTGGTAAAAGTGAGTTAAGAATTAAGAATTAGGAATTGGGAATTAAGAATTAGGAATTGGTTTACACCTTAAAATACAATTATTTATAAATTTTTGTTAAAATAACAAAGATTTACAATATAGTACTAAATTATAATTTTATAACTAAAATGAACAATTCAAAATTTAATACAAAAGAAGAATTTGAAAGCATTTTTCGAGATTATTATAATGAATTATGTTCATTTGCTTTTAAATATTTGAAAGACCCACAAGATGCCGAAGAGATTGTGCAAGAAATGTTTGTGAAATTATGGGAAAAAAAAGATAATATTTCTATTTCAAGTTCTATACGCTCATATTTGTATAACTCGGTAAAAAACAATTGTTTAAATAAAATTAAACATATTCAAATTAGAGAAAAATACAAAGAACACAACGAAGAGCTAATTAAAAATACAGACAACTCAATAGACCAGCAACTTGAGGCTACTGAACTTGACGAAAAAATTACTATATCAATTGAAATGTTACCCAAAGCAAGGAAAAAAATATTTATTATGTGTCGTTACGATGGCTTGAAATACAGAGAAATAGCTAAGAAATTAGATATTTCAATTAAAACTGTAGAAAACCAAATGGGAAAAGCTCTAAAATTTCTTCGTTCCGAACTTATTGACTATATTACAATTATTTTTATTTTATTAAATTTTTAAATTATTGAAACAGATGAAAAAAACACCTTTATTACTATTAGTAATTGTTTCTTTGTTTTTTACTTATTGTGGAAAAGAAAAAGCAAACTATGTAACAAAACAAGTTACAGATAAAAATGGATATTCCTACGAAGAAGTTACAAATGATCCACTTGGGACAAGAATTTATATTCTTGAAAATGGTCTAACAGTATATCTTTCAGACAATAAAGATGAACCCAGGATACAAACTTATATTGCAGTAAAAGCTGGTTCTACTTTTGACCCTGCCGAGACCACAGGTTTGGCTCATTACCTTGAACACATGTTGTTTAAAGGAACAGATGAAATAGCAACTACCAATTGGGAAAAAGAAGAAGTACTGTTGCAACAAATTTCTGATTTGTTTGAAAAACATAAGAATACAAACAATGTGGAAGAAAAAAAGGCAATTTACAAAAAAATTGATAGCGTCTCAACAGTTGCTGCAAGTTATGCTATTCCAAACGAATACGACAAAATAGTATCCCTAATTGGAGCAAAACAAACTAATGCTTACACCTCTAACGAAAAAACAGTTTATCAAAACGAAATTCCTTCTAATCAATTAGAAAATTGGTTAAAATTAGAAAAAGAGAGATTTAGTAAACTCGTTTTACGTTTGTTTCACACCGAATTAGAGACTGTTTACGAAGAATTTAACATGTCGCAAGACAACGACTACCGAAAGGTAATGTATGCCACAATGACAAATCTGTTTCCCGACCACCCCTACGGAACACAAACAACTCTTGGAAAAGCCGAACATTTGAAAAATCCTTCAATGGTAAATATTCATAATTATTTTAATACATATTATGTGCCTAACAACATGGCTGTTTGTCTGTCGGGAGATTTAGATTTTGATAAAACAATACAATTGATAGACAAACATTTTGGCGAATTTAAATCAAAAGAAGTACCAAAAAAAGATATTCCTGCCTCGGCTTCTTTAACTGAAACAAAAATTTTGGAAGTTATAGGTCCTGATGCAGAAAGTGTAAATATAGTTTATAGATTTGATGGAATAAAATCGGAGGATTACAAATATGTAAGAATAATAGACCAAATACTTAGCAATAGAACGGCTGGACTTATAGATTTAGATTTAGTTCAACAACAAAAGGTTTTATCCGCAGGCTCTTATCCTTATTTTCTTAATCTTTATGGAATGCACAATTTTTATGCTACCATGCGAGATGGACAGACATTTGAAGAAGCTTCAAATTTATTATTCCAGGAAATTGATAAAATTAAAACTGGCGATTTTGACGACTGGATGCTCTCGGCGGCAATTAAAGATATTAAGTTAAGTAAAATAAAATCAAGAGAATATAATAATAGAGCACACGAATTTGTGAGTGCTTTCACAAGTTCTATAGAATGGGCAGATTATTTGGCACGAGACAACGAACTTGCAAAAATAACTAAAGAAGATTTAATGAAATTTGCATCGCTAAATTATAAAAATTATGTAGCTGTACACAAAAAAAATGGAAAAGATACTGTTGCTATTAAAATTGAAAAACCAAAAATAACACCAATAAAAGTGAACAGAGAGGATAAATCAGACTTTTTTGTTTCTATAAAAAACAACAAGCCTGAGAATTTAAAACCTGTTTGGTTAGATTTTGAAAAAGAAATTGTAGAAAAAGAATTAAAACAAGGTATTACATTTAATTATATGAAAAATAAATCCAATGATTTGTTTTATTTGTATTATATTTTTGACATGGGTAAAAAACATGATAAAAAATTATCTTATGCTGTAAAATATCTTGACTATCTTGGTACCGACCAATATACCGCTTCCGAAATTAAAAAAGAATTTTACAAATTAGGTATTGAACTATATGTATATACCTCTTCCGAAAGGTCTTATGTTTACATGTCGGGCTTGGACGAATCGATGGAAGAAGGTATAAAACTTTTTGAGCATTTGTTAAATAATGCCAAACCCAACAAAGAAGCTTACAGCAAATATATTGAGGGTGTGATAAAAAAACGTGCCGATAATAAATTGAACAAATATAGTATTTTATATGGTGCAGTATTTCCTTATTCGCAATATGGGGCAAACTCTTCGGCTACCGATATTATTAGTAACAACGATTTGCTTGCTATTGAACCACAGGAACTTACCAACATTGTAAAAGGATTGTCTAATTATCAACATCGTATTTTTTATTATGGGAAACAATCGCAAGAAAACGTGGAGGCAATAATTGTAGCCGAGCATAAAACTGGCGATAAACGACTTGCTTTGCCTGAGCCTTCAAAATATAAAACCCTTGATTTTACTGAAGATAAAGTTTATATTATAGACTACGATATGGTGCAAACATGGATTGTATTGATGACAAAAGACGAAATATTTAATTTAGAATTAGCTCCTTATTCAAAAATATTTGGAGAGTATTTTGGTAGCGGTTTAAGTTCAATTGTTTTTCAAGAAATAAGAGAATCCAGAGCTTTGGCATATTCGGCGTATTCGGTTTTTAACTTACCCTCAATGCCACAATATTATCATTTTAATTATTGTTATGTTGCTACACAGGCAGATAAAATGATTAACGCCTCGCAAGCTATGTTGGAGTTGTTAAATAATATGCCTAAATCCGAAATTCAATTTAATGCTACCAAAGAAGCTATTATGCAAGGGTATCAAACAGATAGAATAAATAGAACAGGAATATTTTGGAGCTATTTATCAAATAAAGACAAGGGGATTGATTATGATTTAAGAAAGGATATATACGAAAAAGTGGATAAAATGACTATTGATGAATTTGAAGTTTTTTTTAATTCACATATTAGTAATAAAAAACATAGCATGTTTATTCTTGGAAACAAGGAACTTATAGATATTGAAAATTTAAAACAATTTGGCGAAATAGAATATTTAACCTTAGAAGAAATTTTTAATTACTAATTTTAATACGCAGTTTTATGTTCTTTTAAGAATTTAGAAATCAACAAATAGCAAGTTATTCAAAGACTTTTTTAATTTTTTAAAAGAACAAAAAACTATTAACTTAATAATTTATATTATGACAAAAACAAAAAAAATCTGGTTAGGAATTTTCACATTCTTACCTTTTGTATTTATTTTCCTTTATATAGCTACATTTTTTTTACTGTTTGCAGGTGTATTTGTTGTAGAACAAACAGGTATGCAAAATGAAGCACCTGTTTTTCTTCTTGTTAATTTTGGTCTTGCATTTCTTTCTATGGGTCTTGCTGTTATAACTTCATTTGCATTAATGATTTATTATATTATTCATGCTTCGAACAACCCAAAATTTGATAGTAACGATAGACTTTTGTGGATACTAATAATGGTTTTTGCACATCAAATAGGCTATATAATCTATTGGTATCTAAAAATTTGGAAAGAAGACGATGGTGAACATAAAAGAATAAATCAATAGGTTGATTTTATATGTAAATTGTATGTTTTTTATGATTATCTTTTAATTTTATTATTAAATCGCTAATTTTAACCACAGTTAGATACATGCTACAGTGAGTTTCTAAGGAATGATACAATTATTCAATGGTTCAATGATACAATTATATGATTATAAACCAATAGATTAAAATAATACAAATATGAAAAAACTTTTGTATGGGTACTTATAATTTTTTTAATAATTTTATTAAATATTTATGGAATTATTGATTTGTTTGCATCTAAAAGTTAATTAAGTATTTTTCGGTTTACAGTCAAATATCAGAACTCACAAAAACAAAGGATTTATAGAATACAAACACAATCACACAGAAATAAATAATTTTCAAACACCTAATAATAAAAGACATCAAAATTGTTTATTTCCAAATAGTTTTTAGGAAAATTCTAAAACTGACTAATTTTGTGAGTTCTGAAT
>JAOZTW010000567.1 GCA_029938985.1 Bacteroidales bacterium
TGCTACTGGGTATAAATTTTGACACCGAAAACAAAATAATAGAAGACTGGAAAATTAGTGGTTAGTTGTTAGTGGTTAGTGGTTAGTTTATACCTTAAAATTTAATTATTTATAAAAAACTTTGGTGAAAAAATAAAGTTTTACGCATAAATATTTTACACCTAAAATATAATGAATAAAATATTAATAGTTGATGATGAACCTGATAATATTGAAATTTTGTTTGATTTGTTGCACAAACGTAATTATCAATTTTTGGTGGCAACTAATGGAGAAGATTGTTTGGATATATTGAAAAACGAAACTCCTTGTGCTATAATTATGGATTGGGAAATGCCTGGTTTAACTGGTATTGAAACAATAAAATTAATAAGAGCCAATGCAAACAGTAGTAATATTCCAATAATAATGGCAACAGGTAAAATGACAAGTTCGGAGAATTTGGAAACTGCCTTGCTTGCTGGAGCAAACGACTATGTAAGAAAACCTTTTGATAAAATTGAAATAATTGCACGTATAGAAGCAATGATAAAGCTTAAGGAAAAAAATGAGAAAATTTTAGAATTAGAGAAGCAAATAATGCAAACTAAAATTATTCGAATTAAAAATGAGTTGAAAATTAATAGAAAATTATTAACTACTTCTACATTAAAACTTATTCAAAGTCAAGAAAACACAAAAAAAATAGTTAATAATTTAATTAATATAAAGAAAACATGTACAACCAACAACAAGCATAATATTAATACACTAATATCTACAATAAAAACAAACAGTTTTTTGTCAAACTGGAACGAATTTGAATTAACCTTCTCGAAAGTTCACAACACTTTTTATGATAGCTTAAATACAAAATTTTCGGATTTGACAGCAAATGAAAAAAAAATTTGTGCTTTCTTAAAACTTAACCTTACCAACAAAGAAATCTGTTCCATTACATTTAGTAGCCAATTAGCAATAAAAAAGGCAAAAACTAGATTAAGAAAAAAATTAGGAATAGATGTTACTGTAAATATGACAAATTTTATCCAAAGTATTTAGCCTGAATAATTCATAAATTCTCTATTCCAATGCGTAACTTAGTGAAAATGAAATAATAAGAAACTACAGAATACGCCGTTTTTTTGTTCTTCTATTATTTAAACAAATCTGCAAATAGCGAGCTATTTAATGATATTTTTAAATTTTTAAAAGGACAAAATAAACAAGTAGATTGGGGTTAGTTATTTTTTCTTTTTCACTTATTATTCAACAATCCCTTAATAATAAAATAAGTGCAAATAAAAACATTAATATTCATATTTCTTTTTTCATTAGTTTTAACAATAGTTTCAGTTTTGTTAATTCCAAAAAAAAAGTTTAAAAAAAACATTGTAAAAGAACACTTTTTTGGTAGCAAAAGAAGTGTTACTATGAGTTATTATTATGATTTAGATAACGATGGAATTTTAGAAACAATAGATTTTATAAAATCTAAAATACCTGGAAACTCGGTAGAAATACGACAAAACAATAATGTTGCTGAATTATATAACTTAAGAAAAAATGAAGAATTTATAAGCACAAAACTACAAATTTCGCCAAGAGACAAAAACGGTATTAGTTCAATATATTTTATTTCGGCATTAGATTCTTTTTTATACCTTAATATTCTAACTTTTAACTTACAGAAGTCTAAAAAAATAGAACTTAAAAAAATAACTATAGATTCTGTTTCCTTATACAACAACAAAGCTGATGCTATAAACTATAAAATTGATTTTTTTGATAATAATGTTATTTTTAATATTCAAGCTGGTTTTAGTATTTATCCTCGAAACATTTATTTATATAATTCAAAAACAGGTATAATAAATAAAACAGATACCACGAGTGTTGTATGTGCTGGTTTTGATATATTTGCCTACGAAAACAAAAAATATATACTCGCTACTAATATTTCGGCATCTGGAAATACAATTTCAACCAAACAATACGAAAAATTAGAAAAATCAACCAATTTGGACACAATAGAAATTTTCAACAAAAAAAAGTATAATGTGTTTGATTATGGCGATTTCGCCTCATACATATTGCTTTACAACAAGGATTTAAAATTTGAATTTGAACCTATTGAATATATTGGTTGGACTAATTATACATTATCAAAGCACTTTTTCAAAAATAATAAAGCCTATATTATATCTTTAACGTGTAATTTTTCAGACACTCTAAATAAAACTTATATTACCGTTTGCAATATGAAGGGTGAAATTGTAAAACAAATTAATTTTAAAAAACAATATGCTTATATTATTTCTGAACCAAACAACGATTATATTATTTTGCACAATGGAGAAGATAAAAAATATTATATTTATTCAAAAGAGCTGAAATTAAAATCAAAAATGAAAAATATAACAAGTATTATTGGTTATAAAGATATTAACAATGATGGAAAAAAAGAATTAGTAGCTCTTGATAATCATAAGCTAATAATATATAGTAATAATTTAAAAAACACAACCGAATTTAGCCTCAATGGTAGGAATAATAATATAAAACACTCTACATTAAACACATATACATTTCAAGGGAAAACTTATTTTTATTTTTATACCAAAGATAATTATTATATATTGGAATATAAAAAAAACAACTATTTTTTTGTAAAATATTTAATATTTGTAGCAATATTATTGGCTTGGTTTTTTGTTTTATATTTATTTTTAAAACTAAATACCAAACGCTTAGAAGCCGACAATATTAGATTAGAAAAAATAGTAAGCGAACGGACTGCACAATTAAATGAAAAAAACGAAGTATTATTGTTTCAGAAAGAAGAAATAAGAACACAAGCCGATGAATTACTCGAAAAAAATGAATATCTGATAGAACTTACAAATTTTAAGAAAAACATGACAGATACTATTGTTCATGATTTGAAAAATCCGTTAAATATTATTCTTAATAAAACATCTGATAAACAAATTACAAACTCCGCAAAAAGAATGTTGAATCTTGTTCTAAATATTCTTGATGTTGAACGATACGAAAAAACAGAATTAGTTTTAAATAAAGAAAAATTTTATTTAGCAAGCATTCTTAATAATATTGTATCTGATATGAAAATTGTTTGTGATAAAAAAAACATATCTATAAAAACACCTATAAAAAATTATGAGCTGTTGGCAGACAAAAATATACTAATCAGAGTATTTGAAAACCTACTAACCAATGCTATAAAATTTGCAAAACCAAATTCGGAAATACTGATAACAGTAAAACCAGTAACTGACCAAAAGATGCAAATATCGGTATTTAATTATGGTGAAACAATTTCGGAAGAAAATATTAAATCAATTTTTAATAAATATAAACAAATTAAAACAAAAAATAATATAGACAATAAATCTACAGGAATAGGCTTAGCATACTGCAAAATGGCTATTGAAGCACACGAAAGTACTATATTTGTTGAAAATTATAGAAACGAAGGTGTTATTTTTAGTTTCTTAATTAATGAAATACCTACAAATCAGAGTAATGAAACAAAAAAGAGCAATAATAAATTTGATTTTTCTATTGATGATATTGAATTGATAAGTAAATTTACTCCATTATTAAAAAACATTGAATTTTACAATGTTAGTAAAATATTTGAAGTTCTAAATCAGATAAATGAAAAAAGCGTAGCTGTCGCAAATTGGAAAAAAAGAATAAAGTCATTAGTGTTTTCGGGTAACAAAGAAATGTTTAATAAGTTGTTGAATGTAAAATTGGAAACAAAGAACGAAATAATCAATTGAATTTCATTTTCACTAAGGAGTTGCTTAAAAATAAATTAACAATTATTTTGTTTTTTTGAAAAATATTTTAACTTTGCAAAA
>JAOZTW010000568.1 GCA_029938985.1 Bacteroidales bacterium
GAGTCCAAAATTCACAATTTACTAAAACTAAATATATAATCGCTCAATTTAGATTATTTATTTTTACATTTATTTATTTTTACATTTGTATTATGAAAAATAAAATAATAATAATAGTTGTGTGTTTTATATTGTTTCTTGGTTTGCCATTAAACTCTTTTTCGCAAGATAGGGCGTATATAAACAAACTAACACAGGCGTTAGATACTGTTAAAAATGAAAATTTGAAAGGAAAGATGTATTATTCTATTGGCTTTAAATACAAAAATATTAATTTAGATTCTTCGGAATATTTTTTGAAAAAAGCTATAAAAATATACGAAGAGTTGAACGCTTACCGTGAATATGGTAATGCAGTAAATCTACTTGCTATGGTATATCAATCACAAGGCGAGCTATTAAAAGCAATGCAAATAATAAATAAAATATTACCAAGTGTTATTGCAAGAAACGATTTGGTTTTGCAAGCTGATTGTAAAAAACTGCTTGGTGAATTAAACAGAGGTGCTAACAATTTTGAGATTGCCATAGGTTTAATAAAGGAGGCTATTGTTATCTACAAACAAATAAACGATGAGGCATTTTATGCCGAGTCTCAAAACCGGTTGTCTGCAATTTACTATGAGTTAAAAAACTACGAACTTGCTATTGTTTATGCCGATAGTTCACTTATTATTTATGAAAAAAGAAATAATATTAATTTTATTATCAATAATTTAGATATAAAAGCAGCTTGTTATAGTAGCTTACTACAACATGAAAAGGCTCTTATTATTTACAATAAAATAATTTTGTTATCAAATAAAAACAATATTGAATTAGGAGCAAATATAATAAGAAATATTGCAGACATTCATTTTAAATTAGAAAATTATCCACAAGCTATTCAATATGCTTTGCAAGCTTTTGAAGATGCAAAACAAAAAGGAATAAAAATATACATAAAGCAATTAGCAGTAATATTATCCAAAGCTTACGAACAGACTAATGATTACAAAAAAGCATACAAATATGCAGTAATATCTAAAGGGTTTGGTGATGATATTTTAGATGAGCAAAAAAACAAACAAATAGCAGAACTTAATACAAAATATGAAACGGAAAAAAAACAAAATAAAATAAATCAGCAAAAAAAAGAACTTTTTAATAAAGAAATAAAATTAAAACAAAGACAAAATATTAGCTTATTGTTGCTAATAACTATTTTGCTAACAATTGTTATAATTATTTTAACTGTGAAAAATAGAATTAAGCAAAAGAAAATAAATGTAGAATTAAAAAAGCTGTTTAATTACAAAGAATTACTAATTGCTATGATTGTTCACGATTTGAAAAATCCTATTAGTTTAATTCTTAGTCTTTCCAAGAACAAAGAAATTATTTCTTTAAGCAAGTTTATGCTCAATATGGTAAGTAATATGCTTGATATACAAAAACATGAGAATGAAAAAATGATAATCAATCCTGTATCTAATTCACTTTATATGCTGTCTCATAATGCTGTGTTACAAATAGAATTACTTGCTTCGAATAAGGATATTGAAATAAAAAATAATGTTGATAATGATATTTTTGTAGAAACAGACATAGAAGTTACCAAAAGGATAATAGTTAATTTACTTACAAATGCAATAAAATATTCGCATAAAAATAGTAGTATTAGTTTAAATAGCCGCAAATTACAAAATTCGGATTTTGTGAAAATTGAAATAACAGATTACGGTATTGGAATAGATAAAGATAAATTGAAAACCGTTTTTAATAAGTTCTCTCAAATAATAGCACGAAAATCGGGAGGAGTACGTTCTACGGGTCTTGGGCTAACATTCTGTAAAATAGCAACTGAAGCTCATGGTGGAGAAATTAATGTAAGCTCAATTCCAAACAAAGAAACAACTTTTGCGTTTACTTTACCAACAAGCAAAAAGGTTGTAGCCCATAAAGATACAAAAATTGTTCTCAATAAAAAAGAAGAACTGAAATTATTAAATAAAGATAAAATATATTTGCAACAGTTTGTAACAGAATATAAAAAATACGACATTTACGATATAGTTCCATTAAGAAATATAACCGCTGATATAAATGAAGACTTTTCTGAAAACATAAAAACATGGAAACAAGAAATGCAAAAGGCGGTATATAATACCAACGAAACAAAATTTAAAGATATGCTAAAGAATATTTAGGCATATTAAAACAAATATTTAAACCTGAAAATTACTTTTAAGAAAATTAACATGCAACAAAACATACTTGTGGTGGACGACAATCCACATTTTGTAAACAATATTATTTTTACCCTGCTCACAATGGAGAGATAGCCTATAAACTTGCAGTCTCAAAAAAACCAGATTTAATAATTACTGACTGGGATATGCCAGTAGTTAATGGTATAGAATTAATAAAAATGCTGAAAAAAAATAAACAAACCAAAGAAATACCAGTTATAATGGCAACAGCCGTAATGCTAACATCAAGTAATCTTAAAATTGCACTTGAGGCAGGAGCAACCGATTATATCCGAAAACCAATAGACCCAGTAGAACTGATTGCAAGAACACAATCTGTGCTTAAAATAAGTGAGTATTACAAAAAATTAGTTGAAAATAAAATCAAACAGCTTACCGAAAATACTGTGCAAATGGTGAAAAATACAGAATTTAATTCTCAGATAAACAGACAATTAAAAGAGTTGCACGAAGAAATTACAAATAAAAATAATAAAATAAATGTTTTATATAACAATATAGTAAAAAATATTGATAGTAAAATTAAAAATGATAGCTGGCAAAAATTTGACATTGCTTTTGATAAAGCAAATAGTGAATTTAAAAAGAATTTATTGGAAAAACACCCCGATATATCAGCCGCTGAGTTAAAACTGGCGGTATTTCTTAAACTTGGAATGAATACAAAAGATATTGCAACTGTTTTGAGTCTAAATGTTGGTAGTATTAAAATGGCACGTAACCGTTTAAGAAAAAAATTGAAATTATCAAAAGACCAAAATTTACAAAGTTTTATTAATACTTTTTAAATAGGTTAAATTATCAATCTTTAATAAAGTTTTAGTTTAATTAATATATTATATAGTTTAAAAAATCAGATTAATAGCTTATATATTATAAAGCTATAAAGCAATACTGAATTGTACATAACTTATTTAAGTATTTTTTTTGTCAAAATAATGAGTTTAATGCTTAAATAACAGGTGTAAAAGTCTTAGGTGTTTTAGAACAATTGCAAATATATTCTCTATTTTTATAAAAATTTCTTATGTTACCCTATTTGTTATCTTAGTAAATTGCCGAAAATTAAGTTGTTTAAAAAAATATCTATTTGTTATTCTTTTGTAACCCTCAAATTTTTGTTTTATAAATGTAAATTATCTATGTTTGTTGTCAAGCAAATTGAAAAAAATAATGTTTATATTTTTCTTAAATTAAAAAAGCTGGTAAATGGTATAAGTACAAATAAAAATTTAATACTATAATTATTAATTGTATATTAGTTAATTAACTATATATCTATTATTTAATCAATATAAATTGCTAAAAACAGTATTAAATATTAATACTGTTTACAACAAATTTTTGGATTAAAAAATTATATAACAAATCAATATAAACAAATATAATTAACTATAGTATTTTATTTAAAGTAATGCTTCATTATATTAAAATTAAAAGCTTTATTTTAAATAAAATATTTATATTGCAAAAATATAAATATTTGTTTCTTAATTATTAATTTTAAATCAATTTTATTATGAAAAGATTTTTTTTATTTATTAGTTTGTCTTTGTTAGTTAGTATAAGTTCTGTTTTTGCACAGAACATTACTGTAACTGACAACGATGCT
>JAOZTW010000569.1 GCA_029938985.1 Bacteroidales bacterium
GTTTGACTTCACGAGTCGAGATTAGGAACAAAAAAGTAAAATAGCATCAAGCACAATGTTATAGAGTTCTCTTTATTATTGTAATGAACTGTTCTTTTGAAATATTATTTTCAAACTCAATACCAGAATATAATTCTGTTATACGAGAAATTCCAGTGCCAAGCCCTGAGTATGGCAAAATAAATTGAGCAATTGATTGTAATGTAGGATTTCTTTGTATAGATATTCCACTTTTAATATTTTCAACAGTTAAAGAGTTTGGTAATACTCCTGGACTAATAATTTCAATTCTGTCTTGGAAAATAAAAAGTTTTACTGTCGAATTGATAAAATAATTTCTGTGAATAAATGCGTTTACAAATAATTCTTCAAATACTTCAAGTGGAATTTCACTCTTCGGATTACTGTTAAAACTATCCGATACTTGAATTTTGTGTAGATTTCGTTTAATAAAAGACATTGACTTTTCAAAAATTGTTTTCAAATCTCCGTCTATTTGCTGTTCTTTATCTTTAAATTGCGTTGAATTAATAGAATTACCTGTAAAAGCTACGCATTGAATTGTAAACAAAGGACGATGTTTTTGTGGCTGCTTTCCAAAAAGTAACAAAGCTGTTAGTGTTAATTTGTTCGCTTTGATTAAATTTGTATTTGAAGCAAGTTGTTTTATGTCAATTTCAAAATCATCTATATTTTTGTTATACCTATTTTTTAAATATTTGTCAAACTTATTAACATCTAAATCTGCCAATGAAGTATCGGGAATTGTTTGTTCGTCTGCATAAATATTTTTA
Source organism: Bacteroidales bacterium (assembly GCA_029938985.1). GTDB lineage: Bacteria > Bacteroidota > Bacteroidia > Bacteroidales > JAOZQN01 > JAOZQN01. The sequence goes on from JAOZTW010000569.1 coordinate 795, forward strand.
CTGCTTTGTAATAATCTGGCAAGTTCTTCATTTGAAGTAACACGCCTTTTGTCAGAACCGTTTTTTAACCATATAGCACCTTTTTTGTCTTTGTATGGTTTATTAATACCTTCTGGTATTTTTACAACAATAAGTGTGTCGTCCTTAATTGTAATTTGCTCTGTTTGAATAAATAAACTTGGTTTAACATTGTCGCTTGCAGCATTTGCAAGCGTGTTATTATTCTTTTCAATTTCTGTAAATGATAAACCGTTTAATTCACCTGTTTTATCTTCCACACCTATGATAAGTGTTCCGCCTTTGAAATTGGCAAATGCAGAGATTTCTTGCGAAATAGAATGTGCATCTTTTACTCTTCTTTTAAATTGAACATAGCTATTTTCTCCATTTTGTATTATTTCCAGTAATTCTAATGTTTCCATTGTGTGTATTTATTTTTACGTTCCTCAAAGGCAGTTTTACCACCTTCCATGATATTTATAATTTTTTGTTGAATTTCTTTTTTATCAATTCCACCCGAAGTTGTATTTATTCTTTCATTGTTATTGTCATAATTACAAGCGAGAATCTGTTCACAATCGCCCAATACAGGGATATTTGGATTATGAGTGGCAAAAATAAATTGAGAAGTGTTCTTTATTTTCTTTAATAATGTTATAACTTCGTTGTAAATTGTTTGACTGTCTAAATCATCTTCTGGTTGGTCTATTAAAATTAAATCATTATTCCGTAATGAAAAAAGAAAAACAATTAAAGCAGATGCTCTTTGTCCGAGTGAATGATTTTTTAATGGTTTGCCATTATATTCTATTTCATACGTGTCAGGAATACGGAATGTAATAAAATCAGCCAAGTTTTGTAAAAAAAGTTTTTTAAACCAATGTGAATTATCATCTTCATTTTCTTTTAAGCCAGAATAAAAATCTATTAAATCATTATATTGTTCAACAAAATCACTGATGCGTTTCGACCTTATTCCACTTCCTCTTATATAATTTTGAATATGTTCTGCAAATTTTTCTTTATCTCCTTTAAAAAAAGGTTTTATTTTTACATTTTCTTGTTGTGCATTTATTTTTGTGATTTCTTTTTGAATGTGTAAAAATTCTTGATGCCAACTTTCTTTAAGTTCATTTAGTAATTCGTAAATTTCTGTTGTTATATGCTTCTTTTTATCTGCTTTTTTTTGCAATTCAACTAATTGTAGTTTGTAGTTCTCTAATTTTGTTTTGTATCTTTGATACTCATCAGCTTTTATGTTACTTGGTAATTTAATTTCTCTTTTTATTTTGGAGAATTCATCAAGTAGGTTTTCTTTCTTATTTTTAAACTTTTCATAAATATTTTCTGTTTCTTTATAAAATACTTCAAGTTCTTTTAACTCTTTATCAAAACCTACAAAAACACTTTCAATATTCTGAATTAAGTTTTTAATTTCGTTAAGAATGTTTTGATTTTCGGTAGATTTATAACTTTTTAAGCTCTCAAAATTTTCATTTTCATTAAGATAATCAATAAAAGCATCAATTTTTTTTCGAATAATTTTTACGGTATGATTAATTATTCGTTCGTCTTTATTATATACAGTTTCCTTTTCTAATTTTTCGTCAATACCATATTTTTTAAAATTTTCAATTTTTAGTTTTAATTCTGCAATATTTGTTTCAATATCACTTTTTTTCTGTAAATCTGCATTAATTTTATCAATTATTTCAATTTTATTACGAATATTGTATGTAATGCTTTCAGATTTTTCTTGTTGTTCAATAATTATTTTACCAATTAGACGAGATATAAACTCTTTTATGCTATCCTTATCGCCAATACTTGACAAATCTTTTTGTCCGAAATACAATGCTTGCTTGATTATGGCTTCCGGTTTTAGATTTTCAATAATTTTGCCATTTTTAAAAACTTGTGTTCTTTCATTCAACGTTTTGTGAATTGTATAATTTTCATTTTGTTTATCGGTAATTTCAAGTATCATTTTACCGCCACTTCCGAGAACAGAGCTTACGAGTTCTTCTTTGTAATCATTATCGGCTGTTTTGCTTGATAAGTCTATATTTAAAGCGTATCGTATAGTTTCTAATATAGATGATTTCCCACTTCCCCGAATACCAATAATATTATTCATTGCAGGATTAATATTAATTTTTGTTCCGTTAAGTTTGCCACCAATATATTCAATTGATTTTATATAGGCATTTTTATGTTTTGGAATTTTATTTGCTATTCTGTTATTATAATCAAGCATTGCAAATTTAACGGCATCAAAATTAAAATCGCTTAATTTTAAATAACATAATTTACCTTTTCCTATTTGCTCAATATTTTTAGGGTCAGAGCCTTCTACAAATGCTGGAAGTTTATTTTTTAACCAATGTTTTAATTTTTCAACAGTTTGCTGTTTGACAGCCTGAAATCCAAGAACATTTTTTCTAAATGCAGGGTTTTCTCCAAATTGTTCAATTTTTTTTCCGTTTAGTTCATTTAATAATCCGTTGTCAGAAGAAACATGAGCTAATATTATAAAATAATCTTTATTAAATGTATTTAAAAGTTCAATAGTTTGAATTAAATCATGTTGCGAGCGTCCATTTTCGTATTTAAAATCATGATTATCGGTTGGAGCTGTCTTTGTAATAAAGTCATTTATAAAATCATTTTTCCCAACTAACCATTCCTCATTATTAAATACAATTAGTGTATGCAAACCTGTTTTACCTTCGTTTATATTTAATTCAATACCGGGTAAAAGAAAAACATTTTCTTTTGCAGCTTTTTTTCTCAATCCTTTGTATTGTAAAAAATCAAATTTATTATGATTAGTTATAACAGCAAGTTGAATTTCTTCTTCTTTTAATTTTTGAACATATTTTTTAATAAAATTGTTCTCTTCCTCTTGATAATCAAATTCTTTATCAGATTTTGTGTGTAAATGAAAATCTGCTTTAATCCAATCTGCTCCTGATATAAATTTCATTATAGTTTGTTTTTTTATTGGCGATAAATAGGGCTTTGGTGGCGGGCATTTTTTGCTTGTTTTTGCGATGCGAAGCAAGCAAAA
>JAOZTW010000570.1 GCA_029938985.1 Bacteroidales bacterium
TTGATTTTTACAAATCATTGATAATCATCACAAAATGAACACAAAAACTTTAGATTTTAACCTTTTTTTTTATAAAAATAAAAAAATTTTGTAATTTTATTTTTTTGCAAAAATAAAAATATTACTTTTGTGTTTTGTTATTTATATAAATAACAAAACATATTTTAAAATAAAAAGCGTTTAGCTTATTTTCTTGTTTGAGAAATCTTCCAAATTTATTGAACACAAGAAATAAGAGGAATGCTCACGCTATAAGCGTGGGCTGTTCTTATTTGTGTTCAAGGTTTTGGAAGAACCTCTCAAACGGATAAGAAGTTGCAGTTCCCACGCTTTTTTTGTATCTAAATATTAATTTTAATCTTGTTTTTGTGGGACTTTGGAGAACAACGAAAAGTTTTTTAAACGTGTTAATGATTGTATTAATGGTAGTTGCAATTAGTTTTACTGGATGTAAAAAAGACGAAGTCGAATCAGAGCCAGAACCAACTGCAACAACAGGAACTCTTAAAGTGAAAGGCGAGGTTAAAATTGGTGATGCAAGTTATGACATAAATACATGGGGCGTAACAATTGCTTTATTTAGTGATGACATCCAGATAGTATCCGAAAAATTTGATACGAAAGGAGAAGTATCATTTAGTAATTTAGCACCAGGGAATTATGAAATTATAGGTGAAGGATGGGTTGATGATGTAGACGGTGACCGATATGGTGTAGAAGGCGATAGTGGTATTCAAATAATAGCAGGTGATTCTAAAACAGTTACGATTGAATTACAAGGTGATTATTAAGTAATAAACTTTACAGTAAATTAATTTATTATTGTTAAGAACAAATATTACCATTGCATTTGTAACACACTATTTTTTTACATAATAATTAAAAGCAGATTAGATAAATTGATTTATTCTTTTTATTAATCTGCTTTCTTTATTTTTCAAAAATTTCACAAAATTACTGTATCCATTTATTAATTTTAGGCTCATATAGTCAATTATTTTTTCTTTTTCACTTACACACAAACATAGACGTTTTTCATAAGTGTAAAGCACAAGGCATTTTATTTTTTAAATACCACAGTTTACTTATTGTAAATGAGGATTTTAAAATAATCAAAATATCGCAGTAATTTACATTTATGAAAAATGCCCAAAATTATCAATTTTTTATTTTTTACCAGGTATAGCCCCAATTTGCATCATAAGTCCAAGTGCGTTTGTGGTCTGCCATTCGGCAGTTACTTTTCCATTTTTTACTTCTCTTATAAATTGACCTGTTCCCATAACTCTTTTGTTTGTTGCTGGTACACCAAAAAACACACCAGTATGAGACATCGCATTTGTATAATCAACTGATACTAAATTGCATTCAGCAATTACTCTAAGAAATTTCATATCCATATCAGTCATTGCAGAACAAAGTACATTTTTCATAAAACCAATGTATGCTTGTTTGTTCATTGGTTCTCCGCCATCTCCAATATATGAGAAATCGTTGTCAAGCAACTCGTCAACTTTGTCCCAATCTCCATTCATTATTGATTCTGATACTGCAAGGCAAACTTTTTTATTATTTTCTAATTTTTCATTTTTCATTTTAGTAATTTTTAAATTGGTTAATAATTTATTTTAATATACTGTTAGATTGTAAGTAGCTAACTAACTACATATAAATATAACTCTTAAAGGTCTATTTATATATTCTGTTTAGGGTCCTTCTAAAAACTCAAAAAATCAAGGCTTTCAAAATTCTTAAAATTTAAGGTTACACCTGTAAATGAGTGTTTTAGTGATTTTTTATAACGCAGAGTTTTGGGTTTTCTATGAGTACCCTTTAGTGAAAAAGAAAAAATAACTAACACCAATCTACTTGTTTATTTTGCCTTTTTTAAAAAATTAAAAAAGTCATTAAATAACTCACTATTTGCAGATTTTTTAATTTTCAAAAAACAAAAAAATGGTGTATCTTGGAGCTACTTATTATTTCATTTTCACTTATGAGTTGATGTAATTTTTAAAATTAAAAGAATATACAAATTAACATACAATAATTAAGGAACACGTGTGATTTTCGGACAAAAAACTGTGATTTTTGGACAGTTTTAGATTTATTAAATTTTTCAGATACTTAAATCCACCGAATCAGGATATTAAGAAATATTAGAAAAAAGACAAACCTACTTCCATTTTCATTTATAAAAAAAAGAATGAAATATTTATATCGTAAAATCAAATTGATATGTCATATTTATTAAGTTTATTTGTTATATTTCATATTTAAAAAAATAAAAATTATATTTATTGCGTTTTAAACAAAATTAATTATACCTTTACATAATATTTTAAATTATTTTATTCACCAAAATTACAAACTCATGAAAAAATTAGGAATTTTAAGTATTTTATTAGCAAGTTTTATGTTTTTAACTATAAGTGTAAATGCACAAGATGAAAATGCGAATAAGAATCCAATCCCAAATCAAACAGAACAACAGAAGAAGGACATAAGAAAGATTAGAAAAGAATACAAAAGTGTAGCTAAACCCTTGCGAGCAGTAATAAAAGAATTACATACTATACACGACGAGCTAATGAGAAAAGAATCTGCAGATATGAAAGCAATAGAAGATAATATAAGAAAAGCATCGGCAAAAAAAGTAGAACTGGCAATATTAACAGCAAAAATGCACCAAGATACCAGAGCTTTACTTGATAAAGATCAAAGAGATTGGTACGACAAAAATAGAATGGATAGAAAAAAGAAGAGAGAAGGAAAAAGAAATTAAAACACAAAAAAACACAAAAAAACTTTAGTCAAATTAATATTAACATTTAAAACTCAAACATTATGAAAAAATCAATTGTATTTACATTAAGTTTTGTTTTGTTGTTTTCGGCAACAATATTTGCACAAAGCAAAAAACCAACAAAAATTGAAACAAAAGCATTTATTAATAAAACAAATGTAGTTTTGTTGGAAACAGGAATAAAAGTAAAGAAAAACGAAGTATATACTGGCTGTCTGCATAAAGCTAATACTATTCAAAAAGAAGCACGATTTCACTATCGCAAAGGAGAAACACGAAGAGCAGTTAATAAATCCTATTTGGCACGAAAATATTCTTTTATTGCTTATAATGCAAATTCAAAAAAGAAAGTTCCTGATGCATGGAGAATAACTAAAAAGGAGAAAACAATGATAACTAAATTTCCTACTAATGAAGAGCTTAAGAAGAATGTATCAAAAAATGATAAAAAAGCAGATAAAGAAAGTCAAACAGTTGAAACACTTGATGTTAATTAAACATTCAATCAACAATTCCGAATAAAAATTTAGAGTATCATAAGTTACTGAAAATTAACGATAAGTAATAATTTGTTAAAATAATTTTCTTTTTATTTTGAGCTTAATAAACTACATTGAATGCGGTTAGTTGTTTGAATAACAAGGCATAAACCTTATCTCCTAATGGAGGTGGTTTATTAATACTTACAAAATTTTTAAAAGCCACTAAGGTTACCCAGCTTTCTAAGTGGCTTTTTTGTATTGATATATTTTTTATTTAACTTACCATACAGAAAAGTCGTGAAAACTTTTCAGCAATATTTAAAACATACAATTTGCCGTAGCGACAAGGCATACCTTGTCTTTAGTAAAAAAGAAAAAATAACTAAGCCCAATCTACTTGTTTATTTTGCCCTTTTAAAAATATGTAAATAGCGAGCTTTTTACAGATTTTCAATAATTTTGTGCAACACTGAATTTTTATTCTATATTAGGTGCAACAATACAAGTATTTAAAAAAGTATAACTTTGCGTTTCGCTAATTAAAAATGTAGTTTTTAAAATTCAATTTTTGGAGTA
>JAOZTW010000571.1 GCA_029938985.1 Bacteroidales bacterium
ACTTCGCAAGCTACGTTCCTGAATTAAATTGACGACACAAAGCCCGAACCCGTTTAACTAAAAAACAACCTCCAAAAACTTAAAAATAAGATGAAATTAAAAATATTAGAAATAGAAAAACAACTTCATACAATTTATGAAAAAACAAAACCATTTCGTAAAGATTTAATCTTATTTAAAGAGCAAATTAATAGACTAATAAATAGTATTGACACAAAAGAAACCGAAGAAAATGCAAAAAACTTTTTGCGAGATTTTCTTAAAACAACTTTTTACAAAGATGATTATTTAATTAATACAAAAGGAAAAACAGACCTTGTTATCCATTTGCAAAAAACAGGAAAAAGTAAGCCTGGTGTTTTATTAGAAATAAAACGACCTGCCAATAAAAGAGAAATGGTAAAACAAAATAATTTGAATTACCGAGCAATGCACGAGTTAATTCTTTATTATTTAAGAGAACGGATAGAAAACAACAACATTGATATAAAACATCTTATCATTTCAAATATTTATGAATGGTTCATTTTTGATGCCACAATATTTGACAAATTATTTTATCAAAACACTAAATTAAAAAAAGACTATTCAGAATGGAAAACAGGAAAAAAAGTTAGACAAGATACAAGCCTATTCTATGATGATATTGCACAAACATTTCTTAACCAACTGGAAGAAACTATAAAATTCGTTCATATAAACATCAACGATTTCACTAATGTAATAAAAGAAGAAAATCATAAAAACATTGAAAAATTAATACCTTTATTTAAAATTTTATCACCCGAACATTTATTAAAACTACCTATTGAAAACGATAGCAATACGCTCAACTCACATTTTTATTCGGAACTTTTACATATTATAGGACTTGAAGAACGATACCAAGATAAAACATTAAAATTAGTACTGAAAAAAAGTAAAAATCAATCTTCGCTTATTGAAAATACTATAAATCAGATAAAAATTCATAATCATTTGAGCGAAATTGAAAATATTGATTTTTATGGAAACAATAGCGAAGAACAAATTTTCAGTATAGCATTAGAGCTTGTAATTACATGGCTAAATCGTTTGTTATTTCTTAAACTTTTGGAAGGTCAATTAATAAATTACCATAAAAATGATAAATCTTATAATTTTTTAAATAGTCGGAAAATCCAATTTTTTAGTCAGTTAGATAATTTATTTTTTCAAGTGCTTGCCGTTAAAATAGAAAGCAGAAGTGAATATATAAAAAAACAATATCCAAACATTCCATACTTAAACAGTTCACTTTTTGAACCAGCAGATATTGAACGTAAATTATTCTATATCAACAGTCTTGACCATACATTAGAAAGACCAATTTTTAATAATACAATTTTAACAGATAAGAATGGTAAGAGTTTAAAAAATAAAAAAATGCCAGTTTTAACATACCTTCTTGATTTTTTATCTGCATATAATTTTAGTTCAGATACTGGCAGTTTGCGAGAAAGCAATAAAAAAACACTGATAAATGCAGCAGTTCTTGGTCTTATTTTTGAAAAAATAAACGGATACAAAGACGGCTCATTTTTTACGCCTGGCTTTGTTACAATTTACATGAACAGAGAGATTATTCGCAGAACTATTGTAAATAAATTTAATGAAAAATATAATTGGCAATGTAAATATGACGAAAAACTTATAAATTTATATAATTTTCTTTCCATAGATAAAATACAGGAATACAACAAAATTATAAACAACATAACTATTTGTGACCCTGCGGTAGGCTCTGGACATTTTCTCGTTTCGGCTCTTAATGAAATTATTACCGCAAAATCCGATTTGCAAATACTGACAGATACACAAGGAAAAAGATTAAAATATAAAATTGAAAATATAAATGATGAATTAGAAATTAGTGACCAAGATGGAGACGTTTTTTTATACACAATAACGAACAATAAAGTTGCAGCAGAAAAACAAAGAGTTCAAAAAGCCATTTTTCATGAAAAACAAAATATAATAGAAAATTGTCTCTTCGGAGTTGATATTAACCCTAATTCTGTAAAAATAACACAATTGCGTTTATGGATAGAATTATTGAAAAATGCTTATTACATAAACCTTGAAGGTTTTAATACTTTGGAACTGCAAACTTTGCCAAATATTGATATTAACATAAAACAAGGAAATTCTTTAATCAATAGTTTTGATTTACAGGCAGATTTGAGTAAAGCATTAAAAAACACAAAATGGAATTTTTTCACTTATCTTAATGCAGTTGAAACATATAAAAATTCTACCGACAAAAATAGTAAAAAGCAAATAGTCCAACTTATTAACGAAATTAAAGATAAATTTGAAATAGAAATTTCGCAAAGAGACCCACGTTTTTTAAGATTAAACAATTTAAAAGGCAAATTATTTAACAAAACAAGTAAAAAATTATTAGATATTGAATTATCTAAAAAAGACAGAAAAAAGGAAGAAGACGAAATTCAAAAATTAAGTTTGATAATAAATGAATTAGAAAAAGATATTGAAAACGAAAAAAAAGGAATAATATATAAAAATGCGTTTGAATGGCGTTTTGAATTTCCAGAAGTGCTTAACGAAAAAAACGGTGATTTCGAAGGTTTCGATGTGGTGATTGCAAATCCACCATATATTTTTGTTAGACAAGCCTCTTTTGAAAAACAATTTAAACAATATGTAAAACAAAATTATTTTTCCGAATTAGAAAATACTGGAAATTCAAAAGCAAATCAAACAGGAAAAATAAATTTATACGGTTTGTTTATTTTAAGAGCTTTTAAATTAACGAGACCTACTGGTTTGTTTTCTTTTATTGTTCCCAATACTATTTTGCGAACAACGGTTTACGAAAGTTTAAGAAAATATCTTTTAGATAATTGCAGTATAGACGAGATAGTTGATTTAAAAGACGGTGTTTTTAAGGGAGTTACAGCTTCTACAGTTATTTTATTTTTTAACAAAATTACACAAAATAACAAAATTAAAATAATAGATAATCCACAAGGTAAAGAAGAAATTATAAAAAATTATAAACTAATTGATAAAAAATCGTTTTACGAGAATACAAGTTATACATTTAATATTTTTGTAAACAAAGAAGAATACAAATTATTTCAGAAAATGCGAAAACTATCTGTAAATTTATCAGAACTTGTTGATGTCTTAAATGGCATTGCTACTTATAAAAACAAACAAGGTATTGTAAAATCGGATACTGGGAATAATTGTAAAAAAATATTATTTGGTAGAAATATAAAACAATTTTATCACCAATGGAACAATGATTATGTTGAATATATCCCCAAAGATTTACAAAGAGCAAGAGATGAAAATATTTTCCTTGCACCAGAAAAATTAATTATGCAAAGAATAGGTGGAACATTAACAACAAGCTATGATAATGAACAATATTACACTTTTAATACGGTAAATAATTTAATATCCAAACAAGACAAATATTCATTAAAATATATACTTGCAATTTTAAACTCTGATATTATGTTGTTCTATTTTATTAAAAACTTTACAAACGCTTCTAAACTAACTGTAAATGCCACAAAAACAGCACTTGATGAGTTTCCAATTCCTCAAATTGATTTTAATAATTCAAAACAAAATAATCTATATGAAAAAATTATTTTAGAGACAGAAAATATTTTACAATTAGATAACAAAAGCACAATAAAAATAGCAAAAAAAAAATTAGATAAATTAATACATAAACTTTATAGAGTAAATGAAAATGAGAAGATAATGATAACTAACATAATGAGTAAATAAACATATCATTTTCTTGGATTGCAGTGGCTTTTTCTATCGTGCAGGAATGTACGATGGGTGCGAACTTTTGACA
>JAOZTW010000572.1 GCA_029938985.1 Bacteroidales bacterium
TAACCACTAACAACTAATTGATTATATATTGTTTGATGAATTGCTGTTCGTATATTTTTTCGCCACAGGTTTTTGTTTTCACGTGTTGGATAAACTCTATTTGAAAGAAATACAATTAGAAGTTCATTTTCTGGGTCTGCCCAAACAAAAGTACCAGTAAAACCAGTATGCCCAAAACTCAGCTTGCTTGCATCGGGCGAGGGCGTTCCTTTGTGAGCATCTTCTAACATTAATTTATCAAAACCAATTCCTCGTCTATTACCTTCTTCTTCAAATTGATAGCTTGTCCATTCCTTTAATGTAGTATTTTTTAAATATTGCTTACCGCCGTAACTACCATAGTTTAAATACATTTGCATAATTTTAGCAAGGTCATTAGCATTGGCAAACAAACCAGCATGCCCCGAAACTCCAGATAATAAAATTGCACCCTCATCGTGTACTCTGCCATGAATTTGTTCTTTTCTAAAAAAACGATCGTTTTCGGTAGGTACAATTTCTGTTTTTGAGTATTTATTAAGTGGATTGTATGTTAATGAGGTAGCTCCAAGTGGTTTGTAGAAATTATCATAAAGATAATTTTCGTAATTTTCCCCCGTAATTTTTTCAATTATTGCTGGATATAAATAAAATGACATATCAGAATACTTGTATTTTTTCTCTTCTAATAAAGGTGATTTTTTAATGTTTTTATATACTTTTTTATAAAATCTTCTGTGTAGATATAAATTTTCGGCTACTTTAATATTGTAATATCTATTTGAATCTGTTCTAAAAGTACGCCATTTCCATGTTTTATCTTTTTTTAAAGCTATTTTCCAAAAAGGAATCCATGACGTTAATTGTCCTTGATGACATAATACATCTCTAACTATTAAATTTCGTTTGTTAGAAAACCTAAATTGTCGCCAATACTTACTCAATTTGCTGTCCAAATCAAACTTACCTTCTTCGTTTAACTTCATCAAACAAACCAAGGGAGCAGTAATTTTTGTAACAGAAGCAATATCGTATAAATCAGTGTTTTTAACAGCTTGCAAACTATCATAAGTATGGTAACCATACGATTTATTAAAAAAAACTTTTCCTTCTTTTGCCAAAAAAACTTGACAACCAGGATAGCCGTTTTCCGAAATACCATAATTAACAATAGAATCTATTTTTTGATAAAGCAAAGCCGAATCTAAATTAAATTGCTCGGGAATTGTATATTCAAATCTAATTCCTCCTTTGGTTTTTATACAAAGTCCTTTTTTATATTTAGTATTAATTGTTTTATAAAGCTTTCCTCGTGCAGAAATTCCACCAAAAATTATTTGAGAAACAATATCTTGTTGTAGTTTATTTTTATTTTTTGAGACAATAATTGCATTACAATTGTCAAGAAACTTATATTTTGTTATTAAATCTAAATTATCAAACAAACACAGAATTATTTTATTGTTCTCAATAATTGGTTTCAATTTTTCAATTTCTTTTATATTATCATCAAAAATTGAAACAATAATTAAATTATTTTTACTAATATCTTTATTTATATAAGTATAGCGTTTGAGATAATGAAAAAATAAATTATCCGATTTATTTTGAACAGTCAAGTACGAAATATTTTGTTTAAGCAATAAAATTGGTAATTCATTATTGTTTTTTATAATAATTACTTCATTTATTGATTTTTCTCTATCTTGAATTTTACTATTAATTTTGGTTGTTTGAGAAAAACTAAGATTTTGAAAAATCAAAATACTATATATTAGTAATATTATTTTTTGTTTCATTTTCAATAATTTTTTATTTCTTAAAAGTTTGGCTACCCACGTAAAGTTGCACCTCGCTCTCGCACAAACAATTGTATATAAACTGTAAGAATTGTCAATTATTTATTTTAATATGCCTAAATAAATTTACTCTGTAACATCATTGAAAGTTATCTCAGCTGTTCCAACTACGGTTACAGATTCTATGGCGGTTGTTAACACATCATAAGTTCCATCAATTGAACTTTCAGTAGGTAAACTTGATGGTGTTTCCGATAGAGCATAAATTTTAATTGTATATTCGTGAACTCCTGCTGATGGCGAACATGGGGAAGTGTATGAAACAACATTTCCGTCTTTATTTGCCCCCATAAACCATGGTCCATCATCGGCTTCTCCATGTGCTATTTCTGTAACAGAAGTAGCAATATCCCAAAGCAAAAGATATGAATTTACACCATTTAAGTCATCTGGATTTGGATAGTGATACATAATTATTGCAAGTGAATTTGCTTCTGCTGGTACATTTTCCCATGCCAATGGAATTGATTTTTCTACTCCATCAATTTTTTCCTCACATTTGTACGCTTCTAATAATTCTCCGTTCTCTATTGCAATACTACTTATAGTAAATTCATCTCCAGTTATAGTGGTAGTAGCCGTTGCATTAACAGTAATTGGAGAACCAGAAAGTTCTGTTGTACCATCAGATTTAAAAGCTGTAACTGTCATTGTTTGAGTTCCTACTGTTGTTCCAAGTGTCCATTCAACATTTGCTTTCCCTTCCGAATCTGATGTTGCAGTTAAGAAAACTGCACCTTCAGTAGTTTCAAATTGAACTGTTGCACCTTCAAAAGCATTACCATCTTCGTCTTTTACTTGAACTTCAATAACATCGGTTAAAGTTGTTTCAATAGCACCTGTTTGGTCTCCTCCAGATAAAAGCTCAATACTTGTTGCTTCCGCTTCTGTTTCATTACACGAAGTAAAAAATACTGTTGTACCTGTAATTACAATTGCAATAATTGTAAAGAAATTAATTTTAATGTTCATAGTTTTAAGACTTAATTAATAAATAGATTTTTTAGTAATAAATTTCTTATCTGATAATCTTTTAGAACAAAGCATAATACAAAAATTGAGCTTAAAAATAGTTGTTTGTATGGTTAACTACTTAAGTTAAATTATATGTCATTTTTTGTTTTTTTAATAATTTAAAAAATTTGTAAGTAAGGCTATTTAGAACAAACAAGTAAGTTGGTGTTAGTTATTTTTTCATTTTCACTATGCAAATTTAATTTTTTTTTAATAGTAAAAAAAAATATGTTATAATTGTATTTCTTTTTCACTTAAAAAGCTCTCTTTTAAGATGCTTTTTTAAACTAATTTGTAATTATCTCTATAAAAAAATACTATGAAAACAAGATATTTTAAATTATTACAAAAATACGATAATCAAGAAATACATTCTGAAAAATTATACGAATTTTTGAAAAATGCTTATTCCCAAAAAGATAGATATTATCATAATTTGCTACATATAAAAAAGATGCTTGATTTTTCAAAACGATTTTCAGACAAAATAGAACAATACGATGATTTGTGTTTTGCTATATGGTATCACGATATTGTTTACAATCCACTAAGTAAAACTAATGAATTTGATAGTGCTAAAATAGCTATTAATCATTTGAATTTGCTTAATTATAATAATTCGGAATATGTTAGGCATTTGATTGAACGTACTAATAGTCATTTTGTTCATCACAAAAACGAGACTAAAGTGCTTAAGTTATTGCTTGATTTAGATCTCATGTCTTTGGGGTCTAAACCTGAAATTTATGATAATAATACTAAAATGATTAGAAAGGAGTATAAAATTGTACCTGATGAGAAATTTAATTTTGGAAGAATAAAATTTATTAATAATCTTTTAGAAGCTAAATTTATTTTTAGAACAGATTATTTTAAAAATAATTTTGAAAAGCAGGCAAAAATAAATTTACTTAACGAGTTGAAACAATTAAAAATAGGGGTATATTGCCATAATCTTTGTATTCGTGAAATAGTTGTTTGAATCTCGGTAAACTTTTTTCGGAA
>JAOZTW010000573.1 GCA_029938985.1 Bacteroidales bacterium
GTAAAAGTATAGACTTGGTATCTATCAATTTTTTTTATACATATTATTTTTCCCCCACATTTTAATAAGAATAAAACCAAAAAGCATTCCACCTAAGTGGGCAAAATGTGCAACATTATCGCCAGGATTATTTGCTATTCCACTAAATAGTTCTATAGCACCGTACCCCATAACAAAATATTTGGCTTTAATAGGAATTGGAATAAATAATAATTGTAAAGGTTGGTTTGGAAACAACATACCAAAGGCAAGCAATATACCAAAAACGGCACCCGAAGCTCCCACAGTAGGTATATTCATTTGTTGCTGTACAACACTTTGAATACCTGGAATTACCGACTTTGCAATATCTTTATTATTAGGGTCCATACTCCATTGGTTCATCAAGTCTGCAACTGCGGCTTGATTAAAATATCCCGAATATTTTTCTGTAAGCAATGCAAAAGAGTCGGCAGTTGGGCTATCAAGAAATTCGTTTATATAGCCTAAAAATGTACTCATTTCGTACCAATTATAGGCGGTATGTAAAGCTGCGGCACCAAAACCTGTTACTAAATAGTATATTAAAAATTTTTTACTCCCCCAAACGGTTTCCAAAATTTTCCCAAACAAAAATAGTGCATACATGTTAAATAGCAAATGAAAAAAATTTGCGTGCATAAACATGTGTGTTACAATTTGATATGGTTGAAAACGCTCGGATTCAAAATAATGCAGTCCTAAGTATTGCGTAAGTTCAATTTGTAGTGTAGCGTTTGATAAATAAGTAATTAATAGCATACCACCATTTATCAAAAGTAAATATTTTACTACTGATGGAATATTTGCAAAAATTTTATTATTTCTCATTTTTATTTTTTGTTTTTAATGGTTCAATATTTTCAAGTAATTTTCTATTTTTGTGTATTTCTAATGCCAAAAACATTGCTTGTTGAAACGATTCATGGTTTGCTTTGTTTTGTCCAGCCATGTCATAAGCCGTACCGTGAGCTGGCGAAGTTCTAATAAACGGTAATCCTGCGGTAAAATTAACCCCTTTATTTTGTGTTATTGTTTTAAACGGAATCAAGCCTTGGTCGTGATACATAGCCAGTGTTGCATCAAAATCTGCGTAGGCATTTGAGCCAAAAAAACCATCAGCTGGATATGGACCTACTGCCATAATTCCTTCTTCTTTAGCTTGTTTTATTGCAGGTATAATTATTTCTTGGTCTTCTTTACCTATCAAACCTTTGTCACCCGCATGAGGATTTAAACTTAAAACTGCAATTACTGGTTTGTTTATTCCAAAATCCTTTTTTAACGACGAATTAATTAATCGCAATTTTGACATAATTTTTTCAACAGTAATAGATTGTGCTACTTCCGAAATAGGTATATGTTCTGTTAGCACACCAATACGTAAATTTTGGTGTATCATTAACATAGCAACTTCTTCTACTTCAAATTCATTTGCCAAAAAACCTGTATGACCAGTGAATTTGAAATCCTCAATTTTAATATTATTTTTGTTTATTGGAGCTGTAATTAAAATATCTAAATTTTTATTTTTCAAATCAAGTACAGCATATTTTAAAGCATTTAACGATGCTTGTCCTGCCATTTCTGTAGATTTTCCTACTTCAACTCTAACTTTATTGCTAATACAGTTTATTATATTAATAGCTTTAGGGTTTGCTTTTTCAATAGTTTGAATATGATTAAAATTTGGATTTATTCTCATTACTTTTTTATAATAAGCGGCAACTTTTGGAGAGCCGTAAATTACTGGAGTAAAAAAATCAAAAATCCTATTGTCATTTAGTGATTTTAATATTATTTCGTAACTAATACCGTTTATATCTCCATGTGTTATTCCAATATTTATTTTAGTGGGTGTTTCGTTCATTTTTATTTACGTATTATTTGTATTTGATTATCAATACCAAGTTTTATTATTGAAGAAGGTTGATTTTTTGTTAAGTCATTTTGTTTTAAATCAACAATATAATCAACATTTTTTTTTATTATAGCATCTATTTCCGAAAAATTTGCTGGGCTTTTTTGGTTTGTAACATTTGCCGAACTTGATACAATAGGTTTTTTAAACCTTCGTATTAATTGCTGGCAAAATGGATTTTTTGTAACTCTAATACCAATGCTGTTATCTTTTGCTACAACATTTTTAGCTAAATTTTTAGCACTTGGATATATTATTGTTAAAGGCGTGTCGGACACTTCAATTAAATCCCAAGCAATTTCTGGCACATTATCAACATATTGATATAATCTATTTTCTGTGTCAATCAAAACTATCATACTTTTATCATCTGCTCTTTTTTTTATTTTACATAATCTATCTACTGCTTTTTCGTTTGTTGCATCGCAACCTAGTCCCCAAATTGTGTCAGTAGGATAAAGAATAATGCCTCCTTCTTGAAGCACTTTTAAAGCGTTGTTTATTTCTGTTTTCATAATATAATCATTTTGTTAATTCTTGAAAAATTTCTTCAAGAGTTTTTTCTTTTTTCTGCATAGAAAGTACAGCTATTTTATTTGAGACAGCAAAATTAAAAATATCTGCTCTAATATCTTTTTCTAAATTACTTTCTAAAAGCCAATTATTGTCTTTCAAATGAGCTACTTTGCTAATTCCTTCAATGTTTTCAAGTTTTTGTTTGTTAATTTCATTGTCAAATTCCACAATTATAGTTTGAGCAATATTTTGAACATGAGTTTGTATTTTGGTAGTAGTATCGTCTGCCACAATTTTTCCTTTATTTATCACAATAATTCGGTCGCAAATAGCTTTTACTTCTTGCATAATGTGAGTTGATAGTATAATTGTTTTTTCTTTACCTACTTCCGAAATAATATTTCTTATTTCAATAATTTGATTTGGGTCTAAACCAGAGGTTGGTTCATCTAAAATCAACACTTTAGGGTCGTGAATAAGTGCTTGTGCTAAACCTATTCGTTGGCGAAAACCTTTTGACAAAGCCGCTATTTTTTTATGCTGTTCTTTATCTATTCCAAGTTTTTTTATAATATCAATAATTTTCTGTTTCTTGTTTTTTATTTTATAAATACCAGCAATATATTCCAAGTATTCTTTTACATACATGTCTAAATAAAGCGGATTATGTTCTGGTAGGTAACCTATTTCTTTTTTTATTTCAATAATACTTTCATTAGTGTTTTTTCCATTAACAAATATTTCGCCATCTGACTGTGGAATAAAACCCGTTATTATTTTCATTATGGTAGATTTTCCTGCACCATTAGGACCGATAAATCCTACTATCTCTCCAGTTTTTATTTCAAACGAAACATTATCAAGAGCTTTTTGTAAGCCGTATAGTTTGCTCACATTTTTTAAAATTATTGACATAGTAATAACAAATTATAAATTAGATATTGGAAATAATAGTTTAGTGAAAATGAAATAATAAGTAACTTCTGGATACGTTGTTTTTTTTGTTCTTCTATTATTTTAACAAATCTGCAAATAGCGAGCTATTTAATGATATTTTAAATTTTTTTAAAAGGGCAAAATAAACAAGTAGATTGGGCTTAGTTATTTTTTCTTTTCTCTTATACAGGCTTTGTTCATAAAAAAAATATACCTTAATTAAATCGCTGTTTTTCTTTAAATTAATAATTTATATTATGTTTAAAGAAAAGTAAATAATAGAACCTAATCAATTATAAAGATTTGAAAATGTGCTTTTTATTTTTACATTTGTTTTTTTCAAGAACAAACCCTGATGGTTTATAAGTAAAACTTTCACCCTTTTAAGTTAGTTTCTTATGGGTACTCCTAAAAACTCAAAAATCAAGGCTTTCAAAATTCTTAAAGTTTGAGTTTACTCCTGTA
>JAOZTW010000574.1 GCA_029938985.1 Bacteroidales bacterium
TTGGGGAGCGCTAGCGACACAATTACACTTATCGGAAATGTGCTTATGCTGTTTTGTTTTTGTGGTGTGTTTTTTTGAGCGAAGCGAAAAAAAACACACCACAAAAACAAAATTGCATTAAGCACAATGTTAGGGTCCTTATCTTGTTTATTATCTGTCTTTTAGCTGAATGTCAATTGCGTTTTCATCTGATGTTATAAAATATTTTGTAAACGGCTTTGAATAAATATTCACTGTTTGATGTTCTTTTCTAAAAGAGTTTCTTTCTATATGTTTTTTATCCTTGAATATAAATTTCTCAATTTCTTCGTCTGAAAAGTTTTGGTAATAATCTTTAATTTTATTAGAAGATAATATTTGTTTCATTTCGTTCCAATAAACAAAGTTTGATATTTGTTCAGTATTATCATCTGGAATTAAAATAAATAAATAATCTCTTGCTCTACTTATTGCTACATTTAAAATGTTTTTTTTATGTAAAAAGTTCTTTTTTCCTAAATGATGTTCTTTGCTTGATATTGAATATTTTGAAGGGCTGAAAACACAAAATACAATATCATATTCATCTCCTTGAAACCCGTGAACAGTATCTGACAATATGTTTATTTCAGGGTTTATTTTATATATTTCGTATGCAGAAATTAAATTACTTATCAATTTTGATTGAGCTTTATATAAGCTAACAATTCCAATATTCCAGCTACCTTCTAATGAATGTGCCAGTTTATTAATAAATTCGACAACTAAAATTGCAGAATAAGGTTGAAATCCACTATAATTAATACGTCCAGGTCTATATATTCCGTCATCAGAATTCACTTTAAATCTAATTGTATTTATTAAATTTAGCTGTTTTTGTCCTATCTCAAAATTAATTGACTTAGTAGGTTTATGGTTTCTGTGGTGTTTTATTAGTCCTTCATATCTAAATTGGCTGAATAATTCGCCAATTGGAATTAAACTTCTATATTGGGTATCTAAATTATTTATTTTAAAATTATGAGGAACTGTATTTTGATTTATTGGATTAAACGTTTCCAATTGAACTAATGAATATACATTTTCTTCTTTTATTCGCTCTAAAATATCAATGGTTTCAGGAATTTCAGGGATTGTTACAACTGGTGGAATTTGAAATGGGTCTCCTGATACAATATATTTACAGTTCTCATTGACTTGAAATGATTTATAAATAGAGTGAACAATATAATATTGTGCTATCATTGAGGCTTCATCAAAAACCACATAATCCCAAATTGTATTTTTTAATGGAAACCTATATTCTTCTCCATTTTTATATATTAAATATTTGTCATAGGGGAAACGTGCTATTGTTGAGATTATAACCATCTTTGAATATTGACTTAAATCATCACTTGGTGTTTTTTGGATTTCTTCTTCAACAATCAATACAGATAAAGTGCTACCAAATCGAATTAACCAACTATAATCAATCTGATTATTAGTGCAGTAGGACATAATTTTTTCCGTCAACACGTCTGCTGCTTTATTAGTTGGTAATAGAACAATTATTTTATTATTATCTACAATTAAATTAGTTATCTGTTTCGCAAGTGTTGTTGTTTTCCCAGTTCCTGGGGGACCAAAAACAAATTCAATATTTTCAGGTAAATTATCACGCATAGAATAATTATCTGGATAATTTAGATTTTTAAAAGCATTTTTGATTTCTCTTAATAAATCAATAGTGTTGCTTACTTTTAATATTGCATTTTTTATATCTTTTTGATTTATATTTAATGGTTCATGAAGCAAAACTTCAACATGATTTGTTTTAACACTTATTCCTCTTAGTTTTACTTCTTTATCTTCGTCAATTGTTTGGATTATTAAAGTTATTTTATCAGCATTTTCAATAAAATATGGAATGAAGTTATTCGAGTTTTCTAAATGAAGTAATTTGCCAATATTTTTATCAATTATTACTCTTTCAAATTTAATATTTCGTTCGCTTGATGATGTTGGAACGCTGTAATAATACATTATTTCTAAAAATGAATTATACCATTTAAAACTGTATTCCGTAGAATTTAAGATATTATTTTTTAGTTCTTCTTCATTTTTTGATGTTTCTATTTTATCAAAATTTATATCACTTTCAGAAACTCCTCTTTCAATTAGAGTTTCTCCAATTTTTAAAGCCTCTTCATTTTTTTTATTATAAAGCTGTTGATATATGTTGTAAAGTTCTGATTGTAATTTTAGTAATTCTAAAATTTGATTTGGTGTTGAATAGATATTTTCATTGATATAAATTCTATCATTTCCGATTACAATCTTTTCTGAAAAATCAGATTTTATAGGCTCTTCTAAAAACAACCAGACAGTTGGAATACTACCATTATATAGGCATATTTCATAATCTAATTCGCTTTTTATTTGCAGATAAAAATTAGCAGACCATTCTTTGTAATTATTTGCAATTATTTTTTCATTAGGGCGAGGTTCCGAAATTTTAATTTCAACTAAATTATTTTCAATAAAGTTTATAAAGGAAGTTGGGTAGTAATCCACAAATGCAGGAACTAAATCTAATTCGGTTTCATTTGTTTTATTCTTTTTAATAATATCAAGAATTGCACACTTATCAATATTGAGTTCTGTTAATTCGTTTTGTTTTTCTTGATTTATATAGTAATCATCAGCAATTACTTTATGAAGTTCATAAAGCACATTATTACAGTCTTTTATTGTAATAAAAGGAAAATAAAATGATGGTGAAATGACATTAAAAATGCCTATTAGTCTTTTTGTTTGCTCTGCATTTATTTCTTTACCATTTCCAAATAGCCAAATTAATGTATTTTCTAAAAAATGTATATTTTCACTTTTAGTATATAAGTCATTAAAATTATTGTTTAAATTTCCTCTAAATGCGACAACTGAATTTATAGGACTGTTTTCAGTATGAACACCTAACGCTACAATGAATTCTATTTTTTCATTGTCATTATCAAGCCAATTAATTATCCAATCAGGTAGTTTTTCATCATCTGTTGCAAATTCATTTGGAAAAACAGATAAATTAGGTGTAAAGTTAAACCAATTTACAAATTCTTTATTTCCAATTTCAATATTTGAATATTTGTCTTTTATTAGTTTGAATTTTTTGTATAAATCGTTTATAAAAACTAAACGTTTTCCTTTGTCGATTTTATCCGTTTCAGGCTCAGTTAAATCTAAGTCTGGACAGATATAAATATTTTTATCAAAATGTGGCTCATAAATCAAGCCTGCCTTTTCATTTATACGATAATATGGGTTTTCGCTATTCAAATTCAATATTTCATTTAAACCAGTATAAATATTTGCTAAAACAGAACCTTTCATGCAATATGTTGGGGCATTTGAACAGTAATGTTTATATTCGGATATACCATAGCTCTCATTATCTTGCATTTTTTCTTTCGCAGTAGATATTTCTTTTAAAATGCAGTAAACAAGTTGATTTGTGTTTTGGCAAATATTACCATTGATATTTAAAATTTCTAAAAACTGATTGTGAATTTCAGTTGTATTTGTTGTGCCTGATAATCCAAATATTTGTTTTAATTTTTCTTTGTTTAGACCTATTGAAACGAAATGGTCAATTGCTTGCTTGATTATTCTTGACTTTTCAGATACATTTGTTTGTAATAATTCTGAAATATTTATTTCAATGTTTTCTAATAGTAATGTGTTTTCGGGAATTGAATTTTCATCTAATTGAAAATCATCAATTTTTATTTTTTTTCTAATTTCTTTTTGATTTTCTGCATTATTTAAACCGCAAGCAAAATCTAATAAACAATATATTATACTATCTTTAACTGGAAAGGTTTCTGTAT
>JAOZTW010000575.1 GCA_029938985.1 Bacteroidales bacterium
ATTACAACTGTTTGATAATTATATTATTATGAAAGCAAAAACTTTAGTTATTAAAAAATCAAAAATAATAAAAAAAACAATTTTTTCTTTTTCTTGAAATCTAATTGATGCTATCAAAAATATTAGATAATTATTTTTTTTAGAATATAATTTTATTATAATTATAATGCAGTAAATCAGATATATAATAAATAATATTTTAAAAAAAAAATTTTTTTTTTGTAATTTTCACTTAAAATTTTTGCAAATTATTTTTTTTTATATATTTGTATTTTTATTTATTCTAAATAAAAATAACTTTATTATAACTAATTTTACAGCATAATAATATATTAAGATTATAAAGTAGTTAATTATTTATAAACATATTGCCATAAACGGCAATTATTAATTAAAAATTGGTTTACACCTTAAAATACAATTATTTATAAAAAAGATTGAAAGTAAAAATACGAAAATTTTAAAATATGAAAATTACAAAAGAGCAATTATTAAAAAAATTAGGCACTGTAATGTTGCCTGATTCAAATCTTTCGCTTGCAGATATTGTAACAAATGTGATAATATCAGACAAATCGGTAATATTAAATATGGAGCTTGCGAAACAACAATCGGCAATGAAAAATTCGGTTGAAAAAGTTGCACAAAATATTATTAAGGAAAATACTGACGCAGGTACAAGAATTGACGTAAATATTACGACTCAAATGAAAAAGCCAAAACCAAAACCTACTGCACAACAAGCACTTTCTAAAGTGAAAAATATTATAGCCATTGCATCAGGAAAAGGTGGAGTTGGGAAATCTACTATTTCGGCAAATTTATCAATCGCTCTTGCATCTACAGGTGCTAAAGTTGGTTTGTTAGATGCTGATGTTTACGGACCATCAGTACCAAAAATGTTTGACGAAGAGACAGCAAAACCCATAGTAAGAAAGGTTAATGACTTTGATTTGATAATTCCAATAGAAAAATATGGTGTAAAACTATTATCTATTGGTTTTTTTGTGAAACCAGAAGACGCACTTATTTGGCGAGGTTCTATGGCTACAAGTGCTTTAAAACAATTACTTAATGAAACAGATTGGGGTGAATTAGATTATCTACTTATAGATTTACCTCCTGGTACTGGCGACATTCATCTTACTATGGTGCAAACAGTTCCAGTAACAGGTGCAGTTATTGTTACTACTCCGCAAGATATTGCTATTGCCGATGCAATAAAAGCGGTAAGCATGTTTAATGCAAACAAAATAGAAGTTCCAATACTTGGAATAGTAGAAAATATGTCTTGGTTTACTCCTGCCGAACTTCCCGAAAACAAATATTATATTTTTGGTAAAGATGGAGGTAAAAAAATGGCAGAAAAATATGGAAAAGAACTTCTTGGACAAATTCCAATAGTACAAAGTATTAGAGAACAAGGCGATAAAGGCAAGCCGTCTGTTCTAATTGATAATACAATTGCTTCGGAAGCTTTTAAAGAAACGGCGAACAAATTGATTAAAAATATTGATAAACGAAATACAAATCAAACTCCAACAAAAGTAGTAGAAATGGTAAATTAGAAAAAAACGGCGTATACTGGACTTACTTATTATTTCATTTTCACTAAAACACACATTATCGGCGTTTTAACAAATCATTAAGTAGATAGCTGTAAATTAAACATCGTTTTTTAAAGAGCTAATTTTCACCATATTTAATATGACATTTATACAGCTATCTACTTATTTTTCAATTGCAAAACACTTATTAATTTCACCCCATATAAACCCTAATAAAATGGCAACAACAACAATAGACAAGGATATTTATATTGTAAAAATAAAACAAGCAATAGAGCTTATAAGACCCTATCTTCAAACAGACGGAGGAGATGTTGAATTTATTGAATTAACAGATGATTTTATTGTAAAAGTAAAATTATCTGGCAGTTGCAAAGATTGTGAAATGAAAGCACAAACGTTAGAACTTGGTATTGAACATACTATTAGAAAAAGTGTCCCTGAAATCAAATATATTCAAGAAGTATCATGAAAAAAAATATATTATTTATTATTGCTTTGTTTTTTGTGCAAATATCATTTTCTCAACCCACCGAAATAGACCCAAACGGTTATAATGTTTTTTATTATAAAAATGGAAATAAAGCCAGTGAAGGATTTTTAAAAGACAATAAACCAAATGGATATTGGAAAACATATCACCAAGATGGAAAAATAAAAACGGAAGGTAATAGAAAAAATTTTCTGTTAGATAGCGTTTGGACTTTTTATAATGAAATGGGTGATACAACTAAAAAAATATGCTATTTGCAAGAAAAAAGAAATGGATATTTTGTAAAATACAACACAAGAGATAGAGGAAAGAAAAATACTGTTGCATCAAAAGAAATGTATATTGATGATAAAAAACAAGGAAAAGCATATTTTTTTTACGATAGCGAAGAATTGCACGAAGTTGTTACATATAAGGATAATGCAAAAGAAGGAAAAGCCTATGAATACAATAAAGAAGGAATAATTATTACTTTAAATCAATATCATCATAATAATCTGGTTGACCGAGAATCTATTAATGGTGTTGACAAACAAGGAAAAAAACAAGGAAAATGGATTGAGTTTTATACACTCACAAATGTAAAAACAAGTGCGTACTATAAAAATGGTCTTTTACATGGTAACTACCGAGAATTTAGTAAATCAGGAAAATTATTGGTAAATCAAAGATATATAAATGGAGAATTATTTGTTGAAAAAAAAGAAGATAATAATTCAAAACCAGGAAATGTAAAATCAGATATTGCAAAAAATGTAATTGTTAAAAATAAATATTTTGACAACGGAAAATTAAAATCAAATGGAGGTTATCACGAGGAAATTCCCGTTGGAGTTCATAGAGTTTATGCCAAAAATGGTTCTGTTGTGTCTGCAATAACATATTCTGATTTGGGCATAATAATTGCCAATGGCATAGTAGATACAATGGGCTTAAAGCAAGGAAGTTGGACTTGTTTTTATTCTACAGGTGAAGTTCTATCTGAGGGTAATTTTAAAAATAATAAAAAAGAAGGGGAGTGGTCATTCTTTTTTGAAAATGGAAATATTGAACAAAAAGGTATTTACAAAAAAAATAAAACAGAAGGTTTGTGGCAGTGGTATTATGAAACAGGTGAGCTACTAAGAAAAGAGTTTTTTGAGAACGGTGCAGAATCGGGAAAAGCCTATGAATTAACAACTGGTGGTGATACAATTTGTAGTGGGAATTATTTTGCTGGCGAAAAACAAGGAAAATGGTATTATTGTATAGGCGACGAACTGCAAAAAGGTGAATATAGTGCAGGGCTAAGAAATGGTGTTTGGAAACATTTTTATTATCCAGAAATGCAACTTAAATATCAAGGTGAATTTTTGCGAGGAGCAGAACAAGAAATTCATAAATATTACTTCCCCTCAGGAAAATTAAAAGAACAAGGAGAATTTGTGGCAGGTAGAAAAGATGGAAACTGGCGATATTATGATGCAGACGGACTTCTAAAAACAACAATAGCCTATAGATTTGGAATAATAGATAAAATTGACGGAGTGAAAATTGAAAATAATAAATAAATATTAAACAATTTAACTCGCTTTATTCACGAATTTTTGGGCATGTTTCATTTATGGTTTACATTTTATCCGTTGCCACGTCCTCTATGGCGTACATTGATTAATCTCTCATTCTGCACAGGGCTTTAGCCCTTTTAAAAATATCATTAAATAGCTCGCTATTTGCAGATTTGTTTAAATACAGACCTCTAAAATTAGAGCTTAAAAACTGGACACTTTTATAACCTATTGATATT
>JAOZTW010000060.1:0-7123 GCA_029938985.1 Bacteroidales bacterium
ACGCTAATTAAGTGTTATTTATAAAAACTTAATATATTGATTATCTGGGAGTTATATTTTCAATAGAAAACTACAACTATCTAATAATATGGTAAATATGAAGGCAAAAACTTTAGTATATAATAATAAGGAATGATACAATTATTCAATGGTGCAATGATACAATTATGTAATTACAAACCAATAGATTAAAGAAATTACAATGTGTAAAACTTTTGTATGGGTACTTATATAGTGGTTTGTAAATAAACATGAATAGTATAAAATATTTACAAAATTTTATAAGTCATTTTTCATTTATCGGTTAACACTTTTCATTATTTAAAAATCCTTTATAAATGATTAAAAAATATATTTTAAATTAAGATTTTATCATTTAAAAATTTTAAACCCAAAAATTAATAAACAATATTTTAAGACTTATTAAAAAATAAAAAAATAAAATAAAAAACAATGGAAATTTTTAAAGTAATTATTAAATATATAGCTTTTGGAGCAGTTGGTATAACTTTATTTGAAGCATATCTATCAGTTAATAAATTATGGAAACGTAAGCATGAAAAAGTTGTAGCCGAAAGTATTTCTATTTCAGCAGTTTTTATAGGACTTTTTTCAGGTCTTTTCTATTCTGTTGATTTGTTGCTAAATAGAGCTTGGCCTTCGTTAGTTGATCAAATAGTTTGGCTATTATTTGCGGCCTTCCAACTATTTGTAGCTATTGGTTTTTTTGTTGTAGGCGGAAGAAATACCAACATTTTCAAACTCATAATAAAAGCTTTTAAGCAAGATAAAAAAGAAGTAGGCGATTTGGCCAAAGCTTTTTTACGACCATCGGGAGCCAAATATATTATTGAAATTTTAACTTATCTCGCTACAATTGACGAACAATTAGACAAAGTAGAAAAAGAATATATTGAGAAATTTGCTAAGGATTGGAAAATAACCATTGATTGGAATAAAGTTATTGCACAATTAGATAGAGCCAAAATTTCAAATTTAAGCGATATGCGTAAATTAATGAATAAATATTTAGACACTTATCCTCCCAAAGAACAAGTGTCTCAATTAATGACTGTTATGTACGAATTAGCAAAACTTGATGATGATTTTTCGGAAAACGAACAGTTAATTTTAGACGAGCTTGATGGTTTAAAAAGAAATTATTTTAATGAAGGAGAAGAAGCAAGTTTTTTCTATATTTCATTAGTACCTCAAGATGAAGCTGAAGAAGTTTCAATAATAGAATTATATCCAAAATTAGAAAAAAGGAAACAACCATCTGGTCACCTTATTTTCTTAGATGGACCATATTACTCATCAAAATATGCAATTACAATGAGTGAAAAATATCGTAATATAAAACTATACTGTGCTGTGATTGAGGATAAATACAACAAAGAGGTATTATAATTTTTTATGGTTTACAGTCAAATATTGTGATAAATAATTGTATTTTATTTAAAATAAATAAATTAGATTTAAGTAAAGACATCACAATATTTGACTGTAAACCGTAAAATTTTACTTCGGGTTTGTTAAAAAACAACTTACAGATTTGTCTTCATTATTTTATACTTTTTCTGTTTTAAAAAAAGATAAATAATTCATTATCAATAATTTTTTAAGTTGTAAAAGAATAAACTAATCTATACAAATCAGAAACTTAATATTCAACAATCCCTTATGAAAATTTAACAATTGTTAATTTCAATATACTGAATATTGCAATTAAGTACTCATACAAAAGTTTTTACACATTTGTATTTCTTTAATCTATTGGTTTATAATCACATAATTGTATCATTGAACCATTGTATCATTGTATCATTGAACCATTGTATCATTCCTTACATTAATATTTATGAAAACAACCTATTTTGATTTAGTTGAGCAAACATATTATTTTCCACAAAGTGGTTTTGATTTAAAAAATGATTATTTAACTTTTAATGGTATTTCTATAAAATATTTAATAGAAAAATATTCTACACCTTTCAAAATAGTTTACCTACCAAGTATTGAAGATAAAATAAAAAAGGTTAGAAATTTATTTAAAAAAGCTTTTAAACAAGAGTCTTACAATGCAAATTATAATTTTTGTTACTGTACAAAATGTTGCCATTTTAAACATGTTGTAAATGCGGCTTTAAAACAAAAAGTAAACTTAGAAACCTCATCGTCTTTTGATATTGACCTAATTAGAAATTTGTATGCTACAAAAAAAATATCTAAAGACATATATTTGATTCATAACGCTTATAAAACAGATAATTATATATTGAAAATTATTGAACTTCAAAAAGAAGGTTTTTATAATTCAATTATTATTTTGGATAGTAAAAAGGAATTAAAAAGATGTTTAGAAAAAGCTGGTAATCATAAACTTAAAATAGGACTACGCATGGCAGTAAACGAAGCTCCTCATGCAACCTATCATATTTCAAGGTTTGGAATTAGACAGAACGAACTACTTGATTTTTACAATAATGAAATTAAAAATAATGAAAATGTAGAGCTAAAACAACTTCATTTTTTTGTAGATACTGGAATAAAAGATAATTTTTATTATTGGAATGAATTTCAAAAAGCTCTTTCTTTATATATAGATTTAAAAAAAAATTGTGATACATTGAGTCAATTTAATATTGGAGGTGGATTTCCTATAAGAAACCATTTAGGATTTAATTATGATTATGAGCATATTATAAAAAAAATAGTTAGTAATATAAAACTTGAATGTTCTAATAATAATATTTCGGAACCTGATATTTTTACAGAATTTGGCAAATATACTGTTGGCGAAAGTGGAGCAAATATCTTTAAGGTGTTGGAACAAAAAAAACAAAATGAAAATGAGTTATGGTATCTGATTGACAATAGTTTAATAAACACAATACCAGACTCATGGTCTATACATGAAAAATTTATTTTACTACCCATTAACAAATGGAACAACCAATATACAGTGGTTAATATTGGAGGTATAAGTTGCGATAATTCAGATTATTATAACTCCGAAGACTTAAATCAACAAATTTTACTACCTACTTTTTCGGATACAAATGAAGAACCTCTATATATTGGCTTTTTCCATACTGGTGCTTACCAAGATGCAATAAGTGGATACGGGGGTATAAAACACTGTTTGATACCGTCTCCAAAACTAATAATTATTGATAGAGACGAAAAAGGGAATTTTGTAGATTACCTATACCGTGAAGAACAAACAGTTAAAGAAATGTTTAATATTTTAGGATATAATAAATAATTTATGAAAAAATTTGCAGGAATAGAACAAAAATATGCAGAATATTCAACATCAGCAATTCTATTACAATCAATTCCTTACGATGGCACAAGTACATGGGGCAAAGGTGCAGATTTAGCTTTTGATGCTTTTATTGAGGCTTCTGAAAATATGGAATTATATGATATTGAGACAAATACAGAAGTTTATAAAAAAGGTATTCATGTTTTACCTTTTATTTTAGAAAACTCCTCTCCAGAGTTAGTTTTTAATACTGTTTATAACAAAACAAAAGAATTATTAAAAACTAATAAATTTTTAACGTTTTTTGGAGGAGAACATTCAATAAGTATAGGTATTATAAAAGCTTTTTACGAAAAATTTAATGATATTACCATTTTACAACTTGATGCTCATGCGGATTTACGAGAAAATTATCTTGGCTCTAAATACAATCATGCCTGTGCTTTGCATGATGCAAGTAAACACACAAATTTAATTCAGTTGGGTATTAGAAGTATGGATATTAGCGAAAATCAATTTTTGAATAAAAATAAGTGCTTCTTCGCTCATCAAATGTATGATAACAACGATTGGATTGAAAAATCTATTGATTTAATGACAGAAAATGTTTACATAACAATTGATTTAGATTTTTTTGACCCTTCAATTATGCCTTCTACTGGAACTCCCGAACCAGGTGGTATTGATTGGAATACAACATTAAATTATTTAAATAAAGTATTTGAAAAAAGAAATATAAAAGGTTTTGATATTGTAGAACTTTCACCCATAAAAAATTATAAAGCACCCAATTTTCTTGTTTCAAAACTATATTATAAATTATTATCATATAAATATAAATATAATGAAAAATAAAGGTAAAATAAGCAATTTTATTGTTGAACATTATAAACATTTTAACTCTGCAAGTTTAATTGATGCAGCAGTTGAATACGAAAAGCAATTAGAGCAAGGTAACAAAATGATGATAACTCTTGCAGGAGCAATGAGTACAGCCGAATTAGGAAAATCACTTTCTGAAATTATTAGACAAGATAAAGTTCAAATAATTTCGTGTACAGGAGCTAATTTAGAAGAAGATATAATGAATCTCGTTGCCCACACTCATTATAAACGAGTGCCAGAATATAGAAATCTATCAACAGAACAGGAACAACAATTATTAGAGAAAGGATTAAATAGAGTTACAGATACATGTATTCCAGAAGAAGAAGCTTTTAGAAGACTTCAAAAACATGTTTTTAAAATATGGAAAAATGCTGAAAATAATGGAGAACGTTTTTTTCCTCACGAATTTATGTACAAACTACTTCTTTCGGGAGTTCTGGAGCAATACTATGAAATAGACCCAAAAAATAGCTGGATGTTGACAGCAGCTAAGAAAAATTTGCCAATAATTGTACCTGGTTGGGAGGATTCTACTATGGGTAATATTTTTGCATCTTATTGTCTAAAAGGCGAATTAAAACCTTCGACAATGAAATCGGGAATAGAATATATGTGCTGGCTTGCAAGCTGGTACACAAAAAACACTAAAGCAAACGGTGTTGGTTTTTTTCAAATAGGAGGTGGTATTGCTGGCGATTTTCCAATTTGTGTTGTTCCAATGCTTTATCAAGATATGGAAAAAGATGACACTCGTTTGTGGACATATTTTTGTCAAATTTCAGACTCCACCACAAGTTACGGTTCTTACTCTGGTGCAGTGCCTAACGAAAAAATTACTTGGGGAAAATTAGATGCCAACACTCCAAAATTTATCATAGAATCAGATGCAACAATTGTTGCCCCACTAATTTTCGCTTATTTATTAAACTGGTAAAAAAAATTATGAATATTATGAAAATTGAATTTTATAGTTTAGAAAAACGAAATAACCTAAAATATGCTGTAATAATATCAGAAGATAAAGATGGTTTTGTTTTAGTTAAGCATTCAAAAAGAGATACTTGGGAAATAGCAGGAGGACATATTGAAATTGGAGAATCTCCATTTGAAGCAGGCGATAGAGAACTAAAAGAAGAAACTGCTGCGGTTGATTACTCAATTGAAGAAATTTGTGATTATTCTGTTACAATAAATGAAACTGTAACTTTTGCAAGACTTTTTTATGCCAAAATAAAAAGTTATGGTCAACTAAATTCGGAGATAGAAAAAGCACAATCTTTTAAAGAATTACCAAAAAACCTCACATATCCAACAATCCATCCTGTTCTATTACAAGAAGTTATAAGAAGAGTGCGAGATAGATAATTTGGCGTTTTTCATAAGTGTAAAGCACAAGACATTTTTATTTTTTAAATACCGCAGTTTACTTATTGTAAATGAGGATTTTAAAATAATCAAAATAACGCAGTAATTTGCATTTATGAAAAATGCCAATAATTTTTAACTTAAAATTCTTAAATTTTATTAGTTTTTATAAAAAGATTAAAAAATTAAAAAATTTTTATAATTTTGCAATCCAATTATATAAAATGTTTATAAAATTAAAAATGAAAATATATTATACCTTACATAAAAAGTTAAAGAAATTTTTCGTACTACATTCTAATAAAATAATTCATATTTCAATTTGGGCAGTAGTTACAATATTTTTACTTTTATTTGTAAATTATGCTTTCAATTATTTTGATACAAAGATTAATAAGGTGATAACAGCAGAAGACACAGTAGGTGGAGTAGATGCTGCCTTGCGAAATTATAAAGACGAGGTTTTAAAATATTCGAAACAATTAAACTTACCTCCCGAATATTTTATGGCTTTGATTATGCTTGAATGTTCGGGTAAAAATGTTATTAAACCAAGATATGAAAAAGGAATTTATTATAAACTAAAAAAATTGCAAAATAAAAAAATTGCAAAATTTGAAAACTTAACTTATGAAACAATTAAAAATGCAGATACTGAGGCTCTTAAAAATTTATCTCGCTCATGGGGACCGTTTCAACTGATGGGTTATAAATGTGTGATTTTGGATATAGAAGTTGCTGAATTAAGAGGGGAAAAAAGAGTTTATTGGGCTATGAAGTGGATAAGTATGGATTATGGAAAATATTTAAAAGCAGGTAAATATAAAGACGCTTTTCATATTCATAACGCAGGAAAACCTTTTCCAGAAAATGGAAAACCAAATACTTATGACCCTGATTATGTGAAAAATGGTATAAAATATATGAAAGTTTTTAAAGAAAAACTACACCACTAATAATTCAAGTTTTCTAATTATTAATGAGTTTTCAATTTGTAGATTAGCTTTTTCATTTATAAGTTCTTTTTTTTCACAATCAAAATCCATAAACATTGAATGACTTGTTTTGGCGAGTGAAATACATTTTTTTAAATCTTTTTTAATATCATTTTGATTTTCTAAATCAAGAAGTTCAATAAAAGTAGAATAAAGTTGGTTTGCAATTTTTAATATTTCGGGAGTTAAAAAAGAATTATTTTTTTGTAGAGTTTTTGAAAAACTAAATACATTTATAGTAAAAAAATAAATTTGAGTTTCTAAGCCCGATTCTGATAATTTTTTCATTTTTGTACATTTTATTAGGTATTGGAAAATAATAATTACGATAATTGATAGTTTAAGTTTGCTATATTTTAGAATTTAAAATTACTTATTTGCAGAAATTGTTTTTAACAATTAATAGAAATGCAAAATTAACACTTTTTAAACAATAGAAAAATAAAGTTTACCAATTACTAAAGTATATTTTGTATATATCAAAAAAATAATAATATAATAAAAAAACCTTAAATTTATGATAAATAAAGTTGCAATTATAGTTATTTTTATCCAAATAGTAGTTTGTAGTACTGGTGTTTTTGCACAAAAGCAAATATTGCTT
>JAOZTW010000060.1:7133-13607 GCA_029938985.1 Bacteroidales bacterium
TGTACAATAAAAGATACCAGTGGAGTGTTACAAAATGAAATTATAGTCAAAAACTTATCAACAAATCAAGCTGTATTTTCTGACCAAAATGGTTTTTACGAACTACAAATAGCTTCAAATAAATCAACATTAATACAATACAGTTTTATAGGATACGACACTTTAATAATAAGAATAAATCCACAACCGAGTGAAAAAATTGTAAAACGAGATATTGTAATACAAGAAGGTAGTAGGCAGATAGGTGTAGTTGGAGTAACTGCCAAAAAAATTGATATTGGATTAAAAACTATTCGTCCCGAACATACAACAATTCTATTAGATGTTTCGGGTAATGCTGTGGAAAATATGGTTAAAACAATGATGGGAGTTTCATCAAACAACGAACTTAGTTCACAATATAATGTAAGAGGCGGTAATTTTGACGAAAATTTAATTTATATTAATGATATTCAGATTTATAGACCATTCCTTGTACGTTCGGGGCAACAGGAAGGTTTGAGTTTTATTAATCCTAACTTGGTTAAAACAATTGATTTTTCTGCTGGAGGATTTAGTTCTAAATACGGAGACAAAATGTCCTCGGTATTAGATATTTCGTATAAAAAACCGAAAAAATTTGCAGCAAGTGTTTCAGGAAGTATTCTGGGAGGAACAGCACATATTGAAGGAAGAAGTAAAAACAAAAAAATTTCGTATATAGCAGGAGTTCGCTACAAACAATCAAGCTATTTATTAGACTCTATGGAGGTTAAAGGAGATTATAAACCAATATTTGCGGATTTCCAAACATTTATAACATACAAACTTACGCCAAAAATTCATTTTGAAATTTTGGGCAATGTAGCTCAAAACAGATATATTTTTACTCCAAGCGAAAGCAATCAAACATTTGGTACATTTACTGAAGCGTATGCTTTAAAAATTCTTTACGAAGGACAAGAAGAAGATAGATATAGCAGTTTTTTTGGAGCATTTTCTACCAAGTATCAACCAACCAAAGATTTAATTCTCAAATTCACGGCTTCTTCCTTCTACACAGTTGAACAAGAATTTTACGACATACATGGTTATTATGCTCTTAATCAACTCGACAATGATTTAAGCTCTGACAATTTTGGAGATAGTATTCAAAATTTAGGAAGTGGTGAATATTTACAACATGCTCGTAACAATCTAAATGCTACAATAATAAACTATGCTCATAATGGATATTTGAATAAAAAACAAAATTATATTGAATGGGGAGCTAAATATCAACAAGAATTTATTGATGATAAAATTAGTGAATGGGATATGATTGATTCTACTGGATATTCTATAAATCAAGATTATAACTATCCAACAGATGTTGTGGTGCTTGATAGAGCAGTTAGAGCCAAAAACTCTATGCAAACAAATAGGTTTTCTGCTTTTCTTCAAAATACATATACGTTCAGATATATTGATTTAAAGCTAACTGGGGGTCTAAGAGCAAGTTATTGGGATTATAATAAAGATGTACTTATTAGTCCTCGTTTTTCTGTTCAGTTTAAACCAGATTGGGTTTCAGAAATTAGATTTAGATTTGCTACTGGAATTTATTATCAATCACCATTTTATAGAGAAATAAGAGATTTTGAAGGTAGTCTTGTGGAGGACAGCAAAGCACAGCGTTCAATACATTTTATTGTTGGAACTTACTATGATTTACAAATATGGAGTCGTCCATTCCAATTTTCTGGCGAAATTTATTATAAAAAATTAGACAATCTAATACCTTATGAATTAGACAATGTTCGTATAAATTATTATGCACATCAACGAGCAAAAGGCTATGCGGTAGGTTTTGATTCCAAAATTTATGGGGAATTTGTTCCTGGTGTAGACTCGTGGATAACTTTTTCGGTAATGGGAACAAGAGAAAATATTGACAACGACAACTATTATATTTATTACAACCAAGATACTATTCAAGTTTATAATAGAACAGATGCAATTGATAGTATATTTGTTGAGCCAGGTTTTATTCCACGACCAGCCGACCAGCTTATTAGTGTGGGTATGTTTTTTCAAGATTATATGCCTGGGAATAAGAATATTAAAGCTTCACTTGGATTTTATTTTGGAACAGGTGTTCCTTACGGACCTCCACAAACAGACCGTTGGCGAGTTGGAAATAATAGGTCGTTTCCTGTATATATGAGAGCCGATTTTGGTATTTCAATATTATTAAAATCTGAAAAGAAAAAATATAAATATACTTTTTTTAATAGCTTTAAATCAGTATGGTTTAATTTTGAAGCATTTAATATCTTGGATATTCAAAACACAGTAAATTATAGTTGGGTACGTATTGTTCCTAATTCAACAAATCCAATTCCATTTAGATACAACATGATACCCGTAGCTAATCACCTCACTGGACGATTACTAAACTTAAAACTTACTTGTAATTTTTAATTCTTAATTTTTAATTCTTTCAAATACTCGTCAAATTGTTTTTCTTTGTAAATATTTTCGCCGTAGAATTTTAGTAATGCTTCAATTTCTTCTGGTGTGTAATATCTTTGTTTTCTTTCTATTAAATTGTAGTTTTCATCTAAAATAATAAAAGCAGGAAATTTCATTTTTCCTTGCAAAACTGCAATTGCAAATTGGTGATAGCCATGAGCTTCTCCACTGTTTTTGTAGGTTATTCCTTTAATAATAAACTCCTCATTTGATTTTAATTCTACAGTAACTGAGTAATATTTTTCATTTAAGTAACTTGAAACTTCTGGATTGTTAAATGTTTTTGTTCGCATCATAGTTGCCGAAACACTATAATTGTTATAAATATCAATTAATATTTTTTTAGGTTTTTCCTTTTGTAAACTATCAATATCTGCCATTTTTTTCCAGCTAATTAATAGCCGATTCATTATTTGTTTCTGACCAACTGGATATGCTTTAAAATAATAATCTTCAAAAGTTTTATAATCATTATTTTCATAAGCCATTTCGGCATAGTAAATTAGAATAGGAAAAATATGGTCTCTATCTTTATATCCATAAAAAATACGTCCTTCGGCATTTTTAGTAAACATAACTAAAGCAGGAAGATTAACATTGTTTTGTAAAAGATAACTTGTTATGCTATTATAAAGAGAATCTTTGTTTTTGTTAAATTTTTGACCATCAAAAAAAGTAAACTCATTATCTGTTTTAGCATCAATTTTAATATTATAAAACAATAAATTCATGTAGTTGTTAACTTCTTGCAAAGCAAATGTATTTTCTTTCATTAATTTACAAGAATCAATATCGTTGGCATACAGCCAAATTAAAATTGGTTTTTGTTTTTCTATAAACTGAACACTAACTTCCTCTAAAGATTTCCAATCAACAAACGAACTATCATTCTTATTATTTTGTGCAAATATTGTTATACTTAAAACAATAAGTACAATTAATAGTTTTATTTTCATAAAAAAAAAATAAAAGTTATAAATGAAAAACTAAAAAATAAAGCATTTTATTATATTTCTAAGTAGGTAATCGTATATAAACGACACTTTTTTAGAGGCTATTTTTGTATTAGGCAAGGCGTAAAATATTTGCATATTGCTTATATGGTAATCTTTAACAACGAAGCATAATGCTAAAATTGACCTTAAAAAGTGACGTTTATATATGATTAACTACTTAACTACATATTTCTCCAAGTAGAGTAGCTTGTGTAAAACTTGTAACTTTTACATTCACATATTTTCCTATAATTTTTTTATCACAATCAAATATAATTACCTTGTTTTGTGTGTTACGACCAAAAAGTCTTTTTTCACTTCTTTTAGAAGTTCCTTCTACTAATATCTCAAAAGTTTTACCCATATCTTTTTCATTACTTTGATATGATAATTTACTTTGAAGTTCAATAATTTCACTCAACCTACGAGATTTTGTTTCTTCTGTTACATCATCTATATAATTACGTTGTGCATAATTATTAGGACGTTCCGAATATTTGAACATAAACGCTGAGTCAAATTTGAGCAATTCCAAAAGCGAAAGTGTTTCTTTATGGTCTTCGTCTGTTTCAGAACAAAAACCTGCAATAATATCAGTTGAAATAGAACAAGTTGGTAAAGTTTCTTTTATCGCTTTTATTCTATCCAAATACCATTCACGAGAATATCCTCGTCGCATTTTTTCCAAAATCCTTGTACTACCAGACTGCACTGGAAGATGAATGCTTTTACAAATATTTTTGTATGAAGCCATTATTTGTATAAGCTCATTTGAAAAATCTTGTGGATAAGAGGTAGAAAATCGTACACGAAGTTTTTCGTCAATATTTGCAACTTTTTGCAATAATTGAGCAAAATTTGTTTCTTCAAAATAATATTTATCAACATTTTGTCCCAACAAAGTTACTTCTCTATAGCCTTTTGCAAAAGCATCTTTTACTTCCTCAATAATTGATTTGTCGCTTCTGCTTCGTTCTCTTCCTCGTGTAAAAGGAACTATACAAAACGAACACATATTGTCGCAACCTCTTGAAATAGAGACAAAAGCACTAACTCCATTTTTATCTAATCTAACAGGAGCAATGTCCTCGTAGGTTTCTTCTTTTGACAAAATAACATTAGCAGCTCGTTGTCCTATTTCTGCCTTTTCTATTAAATTGTGTAAATCTCTATAAGCATCTGGTCCCACAATAAAATCTAAAACAGGTTCTTGCTCCAGCAGTTTATCTTTTGTTCTTTGAGCCATACAACCAAGCAATCCAACGGTTAAATCGGGTTTGCTTTTTTTCAAATTCTTATATAATGTTAGTTTTCCTTTTACCCGTAATTCTGCTTTAGCTCTTACTGCACAAGTATTTACCAAAATAATGTCAGAATTCTTGTAATTGTCAGTATGTTTATAACCTTTATCTTTTAATAGCGAAACAACAAGTTCACTATCAGACACATTCATTTGGCATCCATAGGTTTCAATATAAAATGTTTTCATTTTTCTTTTTTAAAATAAAAAAAGACAATCATATTCTGATTGTCTTTTAGATGTGGGCGATATAAGATTCGAACTTATGACCCCTTGGGTGTAAACCAAGTGCTCTGAACCAACTGAGCTAATCGCCCTATTAATTTGTGTTTGCAGTTGCAAATGTAGTACATTAATTTTACAATGCAAATTTTTTTTGCACTTTTTTTAATAAAAAATAAAACTTATTTTTTATTATCTAATTATTAACACATTACTATAAAAAAAATTGTCAGTATGCTTAAGGCATATTAAAATAAACAATGTTTTTTAGGCGTTTTTAAAAATGCAAAAAGACAATCATATTCTGATTGTCTTTTTGTTGTGGGCGATATAAGATTCGAACTTATGACCCCTTGGGTGTAAACCAAGTGCTCTGAACCAACTGAGCTAATCGCCCTATTAATTTGTGTTTGCAGTTGCAAATGTAGTACATTAATTTTACAATGCAAATTTTTTTTGCACTTTTTTTAATAAAAAATAAAAGTTATTATTTGTTATCTAATTATTAACATATTACAATAAAAAAAAGTCTTTTTTTAGATATATTAAAATATACAATTAGTCATATTTAGGCTACCCGTTTTAAGTTGGACAATAAATTACTGTCGGTGTGGCTTAAAGCCACGCCGACAGTTTATATACAATTGTTTGTGCGAAAGCGATGTGCAACTTTATGTTGGTAGCCCATATTTAATTCTTTTACTAAAAAAAGAGGCGTTTTTTTAATTATCTAATTATTAATATATTACAATTTGTATTTTATATAAAAACAAATAATTAAACATATTTAATTCTTTTTTAAAAAAAAGTACTATATTTGTATTTTTATTAAAATTAAATTTTACAGCAGACTGTTCTATCGCTGTTTTTTTGCAACAATGTTAAGAAGCAGAGGAAAGTCCGGGCAACAAAGAGTATTATGCTACCGAAATGGTAGATAGTTGTGAGGTTATGGCAATGCGAAGAAAACAACCGCCAAAATATTTATATTGGGGTAAGGATGAGAAGGTAAGGTAAGAGCTTACCAGTGCTGTGGGCAACCATAGTAGCTGTGCAACCCATAAGTTGAAAGACCAAATATACCAACAATTTTTGGCACTTTTGTCAAAATAAAGGTTACTCGTCTGATGTTGGGGGGTAGGTCGTAACAGGCTGTTGGAGACAACAGTCGCAGATAAATGATAGAAACCAAAACTTGTTTTGGCACAGAACTCGGCTTATAGGTCTGCTGTTTTTTTTATTTAAAACAATTTACTTAACGCTTTTGATAATTTTGCACCCTCAGAATACTTGGCGTTTTTAACAATTCAATAAATATAATAATATCAGGATATTTGCATGTTTATTGAGGAAGATAAAAGCAAAAAGAACAAGTTTAAATAGTTAATAGTTTGTACAAACTAAGTAGAAAGAAATTAAATACAGTTGAAATTCAGTTGATTATTCCTTTCTTTGTTTCCAAAC
>JAOZTW010000989.1 GCA_029938985.1 Bacteroidales bacterium
ATTTCAACAATATCAATAATTGAAAAATACCATTTCTCTTCTGCTTCGTCCCAATGAGTTCTAACTTTTTGCTCTTGAAAAAGTTGTAATTTATTTCGTTTATTTTTCATATTTTTCATTTAACAGAATTTTTAACTTTTGTAATTGTCTTCTTTGAGTTGCATTAAATTTACTAATTTTTGTTTATTAACGCATTTTTTTTGAAAATAATCAAAACCTTGCTCTTTTTTTTCGTGTCAAGTTTTTGAAATATTTTTTTATTTTTCCTTCCAGCTGTTATAAAGGTTGTTCATATTACGAAATTTACTGCCAATATTAAAAGTGCCTTCTTTATCACTTTCTATTGTGTTAAAAAGCATATGTCTATATTCTAAGCGAAAATCATCTTCATCAAGTTTTTTCTTGATAACGAAATAACATAATCTATCGAAAACATTTAAGTAATTTTCGTAAGCTTCCTTTCTGTAATTATCAAATGTTTTAAGCAATTTTTTATCATCATCGGTTATTTCTTTCTCTTTTAATTTGAGCATAAATTCTTGATTATCTTTTCTAATTTCAGATAATCGCTCTTTCCGTCTGTTTAATTCAAACTCAATCTCAAAAATAGTCAATAAATTATTTGATATAAGATTTTTATTCAAATTAAGTAACTGCATTCCAGCGTTACGAAGCTAAAAAAATGCAATAAAAACAGCTATAATTGCAGCAGTTCCTGCAAGTAAATCACCAATATTTCCCAAATTTTGTAAAGTCATAATTAATTATTTGAAATTTCATCTAATAAAGCAAGATACTCTTCATTATTTCTAATCATCTGTGTATTTGTCTGCTCTTTAATCAAATATGTTTGAAATAAATCTCTAATTTTATAATCAGAGTAGTTTTTATCCCGAAGTTGTTTTACTGCTTCTTTTAGAATTTCTTTTTTATCAGAGTTCCAATTACATTTGTCAAGTTTTTGCTTGATTTCAATAATAAATAATGTTTCCATATTTTTACTTTTTTATGTTATTAATTTTAGTTGCCCCTATCGGGTTCGGGCTTTGTGTCGTCAATTTAATTCAGGAACGTAGCTTGCGA
>JAOZTW010000061.1 GCA_029938985.1 Bacteroidales bacterium
ATTCAAAAGAACAAGTTTAAATGGTTAATTATTTATTTTGATATGCCTAAAGCCAATATTTTGACAAAAATAATAGAAATAGAAATAATTGAAAACGAAGTAAAGTAGGTAAGGCATATTAAAACAAACTATTAACTCGCTTTATTCATAACAAAACTTAACAATACTTGATAATGAAATTAGAAATAATAAAATTAGACAAGGCAATTAATAAAGCATATTTTAAACAAAGCTTGAAACGTGCCGATATTGAATTGTTTAAAAAGAATTTCAAGCGTCTTTTTGAACGAATAAACGAAAAAGAAGGCGAAGAGCATAATAAAAATATTGTTTCTGACTTTCTTAAAAATACTTTTTATAAGAACAGATATGAAATAAACACTTCGGGCCGAAAAGACCTTGTTATACATAAAGGAAACACAAGCAGTACTCCTGTTTCAATTATTGTGGAAGCCAAAAGTCCTGCAAATAAACAAGAAATGATTAGTTTTAAAAAACCCAATGCAAAAGCATTGCACGAAACTATTCATTATTATTTACATGAGAGATTAATAAAGCAAAATAAAGAAATAAAGCATCTAATAATTACTAATACTTACGATTGGTTTATTTTTGATGCTACCGAATTTGAAAAATATTTTTATGCAAATAAATTATTTAGAAATCAATATAAAGAATGGATAAACAAAGAACTATCAGGAATTAAAACCGACTGGTTTTATAACGAAATAGCAAAACCGTTTATTGAAAATGATTTAGCGAAGATACAATGTGTGTATATAAACCTTATAGATTATCAAGAAATTGTAAAAAACAAAGAAAAAGATGATGATAGCAAGCTAATAAACTTATTTAAAATTCTTTCGCCCAAACATTTATTAAAACTCCCGTTTGATAATGATTATAATAAAATTGATAAAAATTTCTACAACGAACTTCTGCACATCGTAGGGTTAGAAGAAACGAAAAAAGCTAATAGAAAACTTATTATTAGAGTAGTGGAAAAAGAGCGAAACTCTGGTTCGTTGCTAGAGAACACAATTGGAATTATTAAAAGTTTAGGACGATTGAAACATATTGAAAAACTTGATTTATATGGTGAAACAAAGGAAGAACAGTTGTTTAGTATTGCATTAGAGTTAAGTATTACATGGCTTAACCGTATATTATTTTTGAAACTTTTAGAGGCTCAGTTAATTAAATATCATAAAGGAAACAAAAATTTTGCGTTTCTTAATTCAACAAAAATCAGTGATTTTGATGAGCTTAACGAACTATTTTTTGAAGTTTTGGCAAAAAAGCCAGCAAACAGAACAAGTTCGGTAAACGAAAAATATGGTGAATTACCATATTTAAACAGTTCTTTATTTGAACAAACTGAATTAGAAGATAATATAATTTATATTTCGCAATTAAAAGACCGTTTAATACTTAAAACGTCAAGTCAAACAGTTTTAAAAAATAGACACGGCAACAAACTTTTGGAAGAAAAAAAAACGTTGGATTATTTATTCGAGTTTCTTAATGCTTACAGTTTTGCAAGCGATGACAAAGCAGAGATTCTGGACGACAGCCAAACAATTATTAATGCCGCTGTTCTCGGACTGATTTTTGAAAAAATTAATGGTTATAAAGACGGTTCTTTTTATACGCCAAGTTACATAACAAGCTACATTAGTGGTTCGGTGTTGAAAAATATGTTTGTAACAAAATTTAGTAGTGCTTTGAATAAAAATATTAGTAATTTTGACCATTTAAAAGAACTTATTGATTATTCAGACAAACAACAAAGACAAAAAGCGAATGATATTATTAACTCTCTCAAAATTATTGACCCTGCGGTTGGTTCGGGACACTTTTTGGTTTCGGTGCTTAACGAAATGGTAGCTCTGAAAAGCGAACTTAGAATATTGCAAGACGAAAAGCAAAATAGATTAAGAGGTTTAAAAATTGAAAATATTAACGATGAATTATTGATAATTAACGAAGAGACAAGTGAGCCGTTTCAATACTATGTAAACAACAAACATATTCCGCCAACAGAAATACAAGAGATACAACAAGCACTGTTTAATGAAAAACGAATTTTAATAGAAAATTGCCTGTTTGGAGTGGATATAAATCCTAAATCGGTTCTTATTTGCCGTTTACGTATGTGGATTGAATTATTAAAAAATTCTTTTTACACCGCCAATAGTAATTTTAAATACTTGGAAACGCTTCCAAATATTGACATAAATATAAAGCAAGGAAATTCGCTTGTTAGTTTTTTTAATATACATGGAAATGGTGTGAAAAATGGAGAGTTACAAAAATTGCAAAAATTTACGAAAGAATATAAAACTCAAATTGAATTGTATAAACATGTTACAGACAAAAAAGCAAAAGAAGTTATTGTAGAAAACATTAAAAATATTAAAAATAAATTTTTATCTTATATTAGTCCAAATGATGAAGAATTTACAACTTTACGCAAATTGGAAGCCAACGCAACTGCCCAATTTATTTTCTTTACCCGAGAAGAACAAGAGGAATGGAAAGAAAAGCAAAAAAAATTAGAGCAAGAAATACAAGAATTGAAACAAAAATTAGAATTAAGAAAACAAACAGTTTATAAACAACCTTTTGAGTGGCGTTTTGAGTTTCCTGAAGTATTAGATGAAACAGGAAAATTTACTGGTTTTGACATTGTTTTGAGCAATCCACCATATATTGGAATAGAAGATATTGAGTGGGATTTTCGTCGTTTTTACGAAAGTATTTATATAACAGCATCTGGACGATTTGATTTATATTCTTTATTTATAGAACGTTCCCAACAAATATTAAAAGCACAAGGAACATTTAGCTTTATCGTTCCCGGAAAGTTCTTAAATAACAGACAGTTTGTAAAAGCACGAAAATTAATCTCAAATAATAAACACAACATAAAAATTGTTTCTATAGAAGATAAGGTCTTTGACCAAGCCCAAGTAGATAGCGTTATTGTTGAATCTTTTTATTCTAAAAACGAGCAAAAATACAGTACATTCACTTGTAAAGAAGAATCTTTTAATCTAATTTCCGAAATACCGTTAAATTTAATAAACAAAGACGAAGATTGTATTTTTAAAATTAAATTTGATACCGAGCTTGATAATTTGATAGAAAAGATAAAAACAGATACCATTTATTTAAAAAACATTGCCGAAGTGAAAGACGGCATAGTTGCAGGAGAAATAAA
This sequence comes from Bacteroidales bacterium, assembly GCA_029938985.1. Lineage (GTDB taxonomy): Bacteria > Bacteroidota > Bacteroidia > Bacteroidales > JAOZQN01 > JAOZQN01. Next base: position 3,224 of record JAOZTW010000061.1, read on the forward strand.
AGATGTTTTATTTGTTGATAAAAAGAAAAATAAATTTTGTAAAAAACTGTTTTTCGGAAAACATGTTACAAGTTATGGAATAAAAAAAACAAATATTTGGATTGATTATCGCCTCAACAAAATGATGAAAATAGAAAAGAACCGAAAACAAGATAAACGTCCTGGACTTTGGATGCGAGATGAAAAAATATTTAATCGTGAAAAAATATTATATAGAAAAGTTGGTGCTGAAATTATAGCAACTTATGATAATCAAAATAAATATTATGAGCAAACACTACACAGTGCACATGTTTTTGACAACCGATTTAGGACAAAATATATTTTATCTTTGTTCAATTCAACATTATTCAAGTTTTATTATAAAAAAACAAATTCAAGAGGTGGGAAGAATTTCCCACAAATAAGAATTGCCTCTATTAAAAGTTTACCTATAAAATTGGCAAATGAAAAACAACAAAATAGAATAGAAAAACTTGTAGATGAAATATTATTTATAATGAAAAAAAATAATAAAGCCAATATTTTGACAAAAACAGTAGAAATAGATAAATTAATTTACAAATTATATAATTTAACAGATAAAGAAATAGAAATAATTGAAAACGAAGTAAAATAGGTAAGGCATATTAAAACAAATAATTAAGTATTTAATAAAAAAATAGGCTATCCACGTAAAGTTACACATGGCTCTCGCACAAACAATTGTATATAAACTGTCGGCGTGGCTTTAAGCGAAACATTGGAAATATCAACCAATTAATAAGGTTTGGTTAACCAAAATATTGGAGAAGGAAAATCAACAAGTGTTTTTGAGGAGTAGCAAATTATTTTGTTCAAATATTTTTGGACGAATTAGAGGGAGTAACACGCTCCCTTATAACAATACACTCACTATCAAAAGACAAGTATATTGCTAATCAATTGTGTTTGTGCCTATTACAAGTATCTTTCTAAATCAAGATAAAGATCTTCAACTTTATCTCTTGCCCATTGAGTTTTTCTTAAAAACTTAAGACAGGATTTAATTGAAGGGTCTTTTTTAAAACAATTGATGTTTATTTTCATTGATAATTTTTCCCAACCATAATGCTCCACTAACAACTCTAATATTGTTACAAGTTTCATTCCGTGCAAAGGGTTATTGGGTTGTTTTTTGAGGCGAACATTTTTTTTATCCATAAATAAAAAGATTAATCATGTTTAAATTGACTAAGGAATGATACAATTATATAATTACAAACCAATAGATTAAAAAATACAAATGTGTAAAAACTTTTGTATGGATACTTACAATCAACAAAATGAGTGTATCCAAAATCTTATTCCAAACTATTATTTCTGCAAAGATAGTGGAAATATACCCAAAAATGCAAAATATTATTATTTATTTTTATATTAATTACCCATACAAAAGTTATTACTCAATTGAATTTCGTTAAACTACTGATTTACAATTATAGAACTACATCATTGAACCATTGTATCATTCTTTATTAAAAATATAAGTATATCTAAACAACTAAAAATTATGACACAACAATTTGAAATTACTTTACCAAAACAAAAAAGAGGTTATCATTTAATAACATCATTGGTTGAGAAAGAGCTGAAAAATTTACCAAAAAATGGAATCATTAATATATTTGTAAAACATACTTCGGCGGGTATAACAATAAACGAAAACGCAGACCCATCGGTTAGAGTTGATTTTGAGAATATTATAAATAATATTGTTCCAGAAAATCAGCCATATTATACTCATACTTTTGAAGGTTCAGATGATATGCCTGCTCATATAAAAACGTCACTAATAGGTCATTCTATAACAATACCAATTTCAAATCATCGTTTGAACTTGGGAACTTGGCAGGGAATTTATTTCTGCGAATTTAGAAATTATGGAGGAAACCGAAAATTGGTTGTTAGTATAATAAGTTAATAATACAGTTGAAATTCAATGGAAATTAAGTTGATTATTATAACCTGCTTTAGTTCTTTAATTATACTAAGCACCCATACAAAAGTTTTATTCATTTGTATTTCTTTACTCTATTGGTTTATAATTGAATCATTGAATAATTGAACCATTGAATAATTGTATCATTGTAAATTAACCAATTTGTGAACAAAAATTATTTTTCTAATAATCTATATCCGCTCCCATGAATATTAACTAATTCTAATCCAGAGTCTTTTTTTAGATATTTACGGAGTTTGGTTATATAAACGTCCATGCTTCTTGTGGTGAAATAATTATCGTCTTTCCAAATTGTTTTTAAAGCTATTTCACGTTGTAGAATTTCATTTTTGTTTTCGCACAATAGTTTTAATAAATCGGCTTCTTTGGGTGAGAGTTTTTGTTGCGAATTATTTGAAGATAAAATTCTTAGGCGTGAGTCAAAATGTAATTTTCCGATACTAAATTCTGTAATTTTTTCTTTGGCAAACAAATTTTTTCTATTTAAAATAGCATTTATTTTGCATAACAATACCTCAGAATCAAATGGCTTGGTAATATAGTCATCTGCACCAATACTAAACCCCTCAAGCATATCTTGTTTCATGTTTTTGGCGGTCAAAAAAATTAACGGAACATTTTTATTAAGTTTTTTTATCTCTCTCGCAACAGTAAAACCGTCAATGTTTGGTAACATAACATCAAGAATGCAAATATTATAGGTCTTTTTTCTAAATTCCTTTATAGCTTTTTTACCATCATTAACCCAAACAACATCAAAGTCATTTATTTCAAGATAGGCACACAAAACAGAACCAAAATTCAAATCGTCTTCAAGTAAAAATATTTTTTTCATTTTTATTGCTTTTTTAATATTATTATTTTTAAAAATAAAAGAATCTTATGGACAAAACAGTAATTAATAAGTTTAGAATAATTGGCTCATTGCTAATTAAGTACCCTGATTTATGGAGTAATTATGATAAACAAGCTGATGTTTTATATGTAAACCTCTCAAAGCCTGCAAAAAAAGCAGATTCTACAACTATTACAGAAGATGATATTATATTAAGATATTTGAATAATAATCTTATTGGACTTACTTTTTTACATGTTTCTGAAAAATATAATTGATTTAATTACGTCTATGGTTACCTACCTAAAGTTAAACGAACTTATTTTTATCAATTTTTTGTATCAAGCTTCCAAATTTTGTCGTGCAACTTAAAATGTGTAACCATGTTTGTTTTACAAGTTATGTTTTTTTTAAAAATTTTCATACTTGTTCTTAATACTAATTAATCAAGTACTTAACGGCAGATAAACATCAAATCTGCTTCCGTAGCCTTTTTCGCTTTTTACCGAAATATTACCTCTATGTGCTTGTATAATAGATTTTACATAACTTAAACCTAATCCAAAACCTTTTACATTATGAACATTGCCAGTAGTAACTCTATAAAATTTCTCGAAAATTTTGTTTTGTTCCTCTTTATTCATTCCAATTCCGTTGTCTTCCACCGATATAAGTAAATTACTATTTGTGTTTTTTGTATAAATATTTATTTCAGGACACTGCTCCGAATATTTATTTGCATTGTCCAACAAATTTGAAATAACATTTGTAAAATGTGTTGCATCAATGTTTAAATTATAGTTTTTTGCATCAAAAAATGTGTTAATTTTTCCATTTCTTTTGGCAACTTGTAAATTGTAATTGTCGACAGTTGATTGAATTAGTTTGTGCAAATCTGTATTTTTGCACGATAAATTAAAATTTTTCTTATCCAACAAAGATATTTGTAAAATATTTTCTACATGCGAATTCATTCTTTTTATTTCTTCTTTAATTTTTTTTGTAAAAAATACAATTCGTTCTTTATTATTTATTACCTTAGAATTTTCAATAGTCTCGGTGGCAAGCGATATTGTAGCAATTGGTGTTTTAAATTCGTGTGTCATATTGTTAATAAAATCAGATTTTATTTGAGAAATCTTTTTTTGTTTCACAATTGTATGAAGTGTTAAGCCAAAAGTGGCAATTATTATTAATGTAAATAATGTAGAAAGCAACAGTAACCAAAACAACGATTTGTAAACATAACTATTTTGATTAGGAAAATAAACTGTTAATATATAGGATTTTGAAATCAAATCATCGGGAAATAAAACAATATCATATATTTTTGCAGAATAATCTGTTTGAAAGTTTGCAGAATGATAATCGCTTATTGTGTCTGCCACCTTATTAATAATAGCATATTCGGATTTTAAATCTATACCATTATTAATCAATTCATTATTTAGTGTGGAGTCTAATTCACTAAGTTTTAATCTATCATTAATATTTTTACAATTAGCGTCGTATTCAATTGCCATTTCTTCAATAATATGCTCTAATTCAATTTTCGAGTTTTTAAAATTATCATTAATAGAGTCGTTATCACTCAAAATTACAACAATACTTTTTGCCATTGTCATATTTTCATTAACGTGATGACTTTTATGAATTTTAACTAAATCGGTATCATAACTAACTGATGAATTAATATTTACGATAGTTTTACATGTGTCGGTTTTCCAATTCAACACAGTAGTATTAGAATCATTTACACAAATATCAACGTTTAGCTCTTCTATTTTTTTACTCACAAATCTAAAAGTCTCTTGTCGCTTTATATTTTTAACTACTTTTTGCAACGATTTATTAACGTTTGTGTCAAACTGAATTTGATTTGCTTGAATAGCATTTTGTATCCAAAACACCTGAATAGCAATTATTCCAATTAGAGCAAAACTCATTAATGATACCAAAATTATTATAAAATTCTTTTTCATGATAAAATATTTTTTTTACAGGCCTTTTTACAAAGATAAATAAAAAAAATTACCAAATGAAAACTTTAACGTTTCCTTAACTATTCTTAACCAAGAATTAACTACATATTGTTATTTTCCTACGTATATTTGCAATATGAAATTTGAGATAAAAACCAGAAAAATGGAGTTACAATAAGAAATAATATTTGCGAATAATTTTCAAACAATAACTCCTATTTTTAAATTTTTATACCAAAAATATTAATTAATTATTAACTTTTTAAATTTTATTATTATGAAAAATGTAAGTTTTTTAAATTGGATTTTTACAATAACGTTAGTTTTAACTTCTATTGTTTTAATTTCAAACACAGCAAATGCTCAAACCGAAGAAGAAAATAAGGAAATTACCCTTAAAATAATGAAAGAAGTAGATGGAGAAATGACGATGACAGATACAACTTTTGTATTAAAAGAAGGAGAAAATGTAAATGATATTTTGAAATCAATGGGCATTGATTGCGAAATAAACAATACAATATGTTGTGATAAGAAAGGGAAAAGTACGAATAAAGAAATGAAATGTATGAAATTAGTAACAACAGCAGAATTTGATGGAGAAGAAGGCGATGTGAAAATAGATGTAACGACTAATGAAGATGGTACAATGACAACTATAATGACACATGCTGATGGTACTGTTGAAACAAAAACAATTGAAATTCCTGCAAGTGGAACTACTCATGTTGAGGAATCAGAGCATGGACAAATTATTATAAAAATGATTGATAACGATGGTGAAAATATTGATTTGAATATAATTTCGGAAATCTCAGAAATGAAAATGGTGAAAATGATTGTAGATGAAAATGGTGAAACACAAATTATTACAGATGGAGAAGAGGGTGAAGTTAGTGTGTTTGTAGTAAAAGACGGCGACCAAATTAATTGTACTGCTACTTGTGAAGTTATTATTATTGATATTAAAGATGATAACTTAGAAAAACTTGAAAAAACAGGAATTAAAACTGAAAATAACAAAAAAGTTAAACAACTTGAAGCAGAAGATTTGAATTTTTATCCTAACCCAAACAACGGTTTATTTAGACTTAATTTTACTCTTGCAGAAAAAGGAAAAACTACTATTAAAATTTATAATATGAATGGAGCAGAAGTTTATTCTGAAACTTTGAGAAACTTCTCTGGTAACTACAACAAAGAAATTGACCTAACAAAACAAAATGCTGGTACTTATTTCTTGCAAATTATTCAAAACAAAAAAATTATCAGCAAAGAAATATTAAAATCTAATTAAAAAACAATGGAAATTCAGTTGAAAAACGGTTGAAATACTGATGAAATTAAGTGGAAACACAGTGAAAATTCAAAGGAAGCTCAATGGAAATAAATTTTTATTCCATTGAATTTCACGAAAATTTCAACCGTATTTCCACTTTTTATTTGTCATATTTCAACTGAATTTCAACCGTATTTCATTTCTAATATCCTCCGAAAAATTTTCGTAGAAACCATTCTATTGATAAAAGTGAAAGAATGAGGAAAAATATCCATTTAAAATTCAAAAAGTCTGTTAGTTCTTTGTTTGAAAAAGAAATTGAACTAATATTTTCGTTTGCTGAAATATCTTCGAGTAATTGATTTAATTGAGTTTTGTTATACATTTTTCCTCCGTTTTCGCTTGATAAACGATTTAGAACTTGATGATTGGCGATAGTGTTTTCTGCTTCAATATTTATTTCTGTAATGGTAAAACTGCCTTTTTTTAAAGTTTCATTATTATTGATAATTGTTTTTGCTGTAAACGAGTATTTTCCAACAGGTAATGTTCCTGCTTCCAGAAAATATGAATTATTGCTTTTTGAAAAAACATAAGAAAAAACTTTTCCATCTCTGTTAGATATATCAATTGTAACATCTTCGTTGTTAGTTAATTCGTAGGCTTCATTATATACTTCGGCAGTAAAATTTACATCATTGGTTTCTTTAATAATATTTTGAACATCTACAATAAATCTGTCTTTATTTATTCGCAAGGCAAGGTATTGAATAATTTGATTAATAAGTTTATCAAAAAGTTCGGTGTTGTTGTTTTCTAAATAATCGTAAATTCGCCATCGCCAAATTCCCTCTCCTGTAATAAAACCTGTTTTACTCTTATTATTAATACTTTCAGGACATAAAGCTACCAATGGTTTGTTTGTAGAAATATTTTTTACTTTCTGATAAAATAATATTTTTGTTTCCGAATTTACGTTATAATCTCCAAAAGCTGTTATAATTGGAGGAAATTTATTTGTAATTTTCAAAAAATCTTCATCTACTTCAAAAAGTGTAAATTTTGGATTTTGACGAACCAAAGCCTCGTCTAAATTATCTCTATACTGCTTTATTTCGAGTCCATTATTTAATTTATTCAAATTAGAGTAACTACTTTGAGAACCAAAAATATATAATACAGGAATATTATTATCCGAAATTTTTGTTAAAAGTGAACTTGCTGCATTTCTTTTAGACGGTATTTGATGTAAAATCAATAAGTTATAGCTACTTATATTATCCGATAGCTCGTCTATGGTTTTGAAATCAACTTCAAAATTTTGATTTGTATTTATAGCATTTTTTATTGCTGCAATATCTGGGTGTGGCGAATTTCCAACAATAAGTATTTTTTGTTTACTATCAATCACATCAATTGCAAATATTCGTGAATTATTTTTTGTATTCTTTTCTTCTTCAAAATTAGAAAGTCGCACAGTATATTGTTGTACACCAGATTTTTCTGCCTCAATTTCTAAATTTATTTTCTTAAAAAAGTTTCCATTGTCAATATTTACTGTTTGTTTGTGAATATTTTTTCCTTTATGAAACACACTTAAAGTAGTGGTTTTTCCTTTTAACTTTTTTGCATTTACCAATATTTCTAATGGAAATTTATTTCCTTCAAAAGCAATTTTATTATGCCTAATATCTTTAATACTAATATCTTTATAGGTTGACGTGTCGCCCATTGCAATGGTGTAAATAGGAAATTGTGCGTTTCCTGTTCTATAAATAGGATTTTCGCCCTGATTATAAACTCCATCTGTTGCAATTATTAAAGCTCCAATGTTTCTATTGTAGTATTTGTCAGATATTGAGCCTATTAATTTAGAAATATTTGTATATTTGTCTTTAAATTGAAAACTAATTTCTTTTACTATTTCATTTCCAAAATTATATTTTTCTATATCAAATTTTTCACCCGTTTGCTCAATAAAATTAACAACATCGTTTTGATATTTGTTTAATTCCGCTTCTTTTTCTCCAATAATAATAGACTCCGAATTGTCTTGGGCAAACACAATTATGGGTTTTTCTATTTTTAAATTCAAGCTCTTAAGTAATGGAGAAAGCAGGAGAGAGGATAGAATAAAAACAGATAAAAACCTCAAAACCGCCATAATACGAATTTTGAATTTTGCAAGGTCTTTAAATTTTTTGTCTTTTCTATACAATACAAATGCGTAGATAAAAGCAAGTGCAAAAGTAAAGATAAGAAAATATGCTGGATATTCGGTAATAATACTTTTTGTCATTTATGTTGTTGTTTGTTAGTTAGTTATTATACAATCTGCTCTGTTTGTATAATTTTTCGGCTGATGTTGCGAAATATATAAAGAGTCAGGAATTTCGGTTAGATTTTTATTAATTGCTATCATTTTAACTATATTTTTCTATTGCATTTTTAATCATCATATCAATTTCTTCTTTTGATATATGAATTTTACCTTCTTTTTTCATGAGCTTTATATCTGCCCTCACTTGTTTATGTATTTTTGCATAATAATAGTCGTTGTCGGTTTCAAGATTTCCGTTTTCATAAGTTTTCATTCTGGCGTGTGGTAAATCAAAAAGTGGCGAAGTAGTTATTATATTTGACATTGCATTTTTAAATTCCTCTATTGAATAAGGTTCACTAACTTTCACTATTTGTTTGTTTATTTTATCATCAAATTCTTTATAGAGTTTATAAAAAACAGATTTTGAGCCTGCACCACGTATAACATCGGGACTGTGAGTAGTGATAAACCACTGAATTTCAGGAAACCATTTACGGAGCTTGCCTACAATAGAATAAGCCCAGCGAGGATGTAGATGCAAATCTATTTCATCTATCAAAACTATACCTTCAAAGTCTTTGGTTGTTTTTGCATTTGGTTGATTTTTTGAGAGTTTCATTATCAAATCGGCAACCCAAATTAGAACACTTTTGTAGCCATCAGATAATTCATGAAATTTTATAGGTGTACCTTTTTCAATAAATTCAACTTTTTCGTAATTAACTTTTATTTCTACTTTTTGTTCCAAAATTTCTTTAAAAACATTAATAGCATTTTCCAAAGGTATTAAACGATAGTCTTTTTCTCTCTCAAAGTTATACAGCTTTACAAACCAATTTACAGGATTTTGTAATTCTATTTCATTGCTAAACAGAGTCATAAAATTATAGTTATCTTTTTTTAATCCCTTAATTTTGTTTCGGTTTACACCATAAGCAAAAATGTTTTCTGCAAAGGAAATATTAAAATAATTAAATTCTTTTTTATTACTATCGGTAGCTATTAATCTTAAATTTTTATTTCTACTCAAAGTTTCTATTGCTTTGCCAACTAAATCTTTATGTGCATAATTATTTAAATAATGTTGTTGAAAAGCAAAAAATATTGATTGTAAAAGAATAGTTTTTCCATCGCCGTTCTCGCCCAAAAAATAAATTTCTTTTTTATCTTTTAAATTTTCAAGTTTTATATTTTTAATACTAAAATAATTTTCTATTGAAATAGAATTTATAGTTTTTATTTTTGTCGAAGCATATTTTATATAGTTTTTATCGTCTTGTTTTGTAAGTTCTGTATATTTTGCAAAATATTGCATTGCTTTTTTTTCATCAGAAAGCTTGTTTTTTAAAAGTGAGGCAAGGTTATAATAAGCTTCTTTAAAATTTGGATTTAATTCAATAGCTTTTTCATAATTTTCTTTTGCATTTTCATAATCTTGAAAATGATTTTTTAATAAAATAGCAAGATTATAATAAGCTTTTGAATATTTTGGATTTATTTCAATCGCTTTTTCATAGTTTTTTTTTGCTATATTGTATTTTTTAAAATTTATATCATAAAGAGAAGCAAGACTAAAATAAGCTTTTGAAAATTTTGGGTTTATTTCAATCGCTTTTTCATAATAAAGTTTTGCATTGTCATAATCTTTATTTTTATAAAAATCAATAGCTTTATTATAAAACTGTTTTGCTTTTTCAATATTATTCATTTTTTGTTTTTTTATTAATCAAAATATTTTTTGAATTTTTCATTTATCGGTTGACACTTTTCTTTATTTAAAACCTTATTTTTTTTTGGTTCAACCTTAGTAGAAAAACATTTACATAGTTTACAAACCTTATTATCTTATTTAATTTACTAATAATAAGGTTTAATAATTGTCGTGGTATTTATTTTTCTACTAAGGTTTTAAATAAAAAATAAGGTTTTTAAAGAACAAAAAAGTGT
>JAOZTW010000062.1 GCA_029938985.1 Bacteroidales bacterium
AAATAAAAATAACATCGCTTAAATTGGTTAATTATTTATTTTAATATGCCTTAAAACAATGAAACAAAAACTTGCACTCGGAAATCAGGAATTTTCTAAGGTTATAAATAATAACTGTATTTATGTAGATAAAACCGAAAAATGGAGATTATTATTTTATCTCCATCTCATCTGGTACGAGCTTGTAGCTCTTATCCAAACCCGTGATAAAAATTTATAACTAATTGGACACGAGCTATAAGTTCGCACCAGTGAGGTGGGAACAATTGACTTAACGCCTATTAAAGACTATTAATCTGCATTTTACAAGCATGATTAAAATTTGGATATAAAAAAAGCATGGGAAGTTTAACCTTATAGTTAAGAAAATAAGCTAAATACTTTTTATTTTATTTTTTCACATAAGCCAATTATCAATTTTTAAGTTAAAAAATTCATTAATTTTCATATAATGTTTTGTATTATTTGTAACAATTGACAGGTTGTTTTCAATAGCAGTTGTAGCAATCAGTAAATCAAATTCACCTGTAGGAAAACCCGTCTTACGTAGTTTTACGTATATTTCGCTTGCTTTGTTATAGATATTTTTTGTAAGTGGTATAACTTCAATCATTTCAATAAGTTTCAAAAAAAGTTCTAATTTTTTTGTTGCTTTTGTGCTTTTATATCCTCGCAAACATTCATAATAAGTCAATTCACTAATTTTAAGTCGTCCAAACTTCTGTTGATATTCTTTACTCTTTTTTATTACATTCTTATTATTTTTAAGAATTAATATTAGTATATCAGTATCAATCAAAGATAAATTCCCTTGTGTTTTGTTGCTTTCTGTCATTTAAAATAGTATTAATATTTAATTCCTGTTCTTCAATAGAATTGTATTGATTAATTAGTTTATAAAAATTTAAAGTGCTGTCAATTTTCTCTTCTTTTTCAGGTATGAATAAAATTACTTCTACTTTTTTACTATATAAATTTTGCATGATTTTAGGAATATTTATTTTTCCTAAATCATTAATATGTGTAGTAAATCGGTAAGCTAATTGATTATTTAGTTTATGTTCCATCTTAATATATTTTTATTTGGCATTTTTCATAAATGCAAATTACTGTGTTATTTTGATTATTTTAAAATCCTCATTTACAATAAGTAAACTGTGGTATTTAAAAAATAAAAATGCCTTGTACTTTACACTTATGAAAAACGCCTTTTATTTCTATTTTTTTTTTATTTAATAATGCAAATTTACAAAATTTATTATACTTTTTGCAAATTTTCTTTCTTTTTCTTTTTTTTGTCTTTGCACTAAACCATATCGGGTGTCGTTACCTACCTCAAGGTGTGTAACGACAACAGTGTATATTTTGTTGTTAATTTATTTAAAAAACCCTCCGTTGGTACGAGCTACAAGTTCGCACCTGCGAGGAGAATTATAGTCTGTTATTTTTTCTGGTTTTCCAAGCAGTTGAATAATTTCATTTACAGAAAAATAAAAATTAATATCATCAAGTCCTTTTCCTATTTTAAAGTTGTAGTTCATTAATATATAGGTTTTGACACACAAACATTTGATAATTTATTTTCATTAAAAAAAAGTGTAATTCCTATATCGTCAAAATCATATTGTTCTTCGTTGAGTGAATTAATTTTATTGTAATTCAAGTCGTATTCCAAATTCATTTTATTATATATATTTCTCACGGTTTGCAATAAATCGTTTTTATTGAACTGAAACCAGTTTTTATTTTCATATAAAAATGTTTTTGTATAAATATTTAGGTCTATTAGTTGGTCGTTCTCGCTTTCGTAATCAATAAGAAGACCTAAATTATTATACTGTAACGAAATAAATTCTTTGTCGTCAATTATTTTATCAGGCACACCAAGCAAATTTGTTATTTGTCCAAGTCCTTTTCCTATTTTAAAATTGTAGTTCATCTTTTAACAATATTATTTCAAAGGTTCAGAAATACTCACATTAGATAATCTTTTATTTTTAAAAAATAATGAAACTCCAATGTTGTGAAATTGATAATGTTTTGTTTTATCCGAATAATCGTCATCGTAATCATATTCAAATTCCAAATTTCTATTTCTACATATTGATTTAATAATTTCAAATATTTTATTTTTAGATAAATTATACCAGTTTTTATTTTTATAATTTATTTTATCTGTCATAATATTCAAATTATCAAGTTTATCACAATCTTTATCGTAATAAAAATACAAACCTAAATTTTCGTAATGTAAGGCAAATAATATATCTTCCTCAAATATTTTGTCTGGCTTGCCTAATAAACTAATAATATCTTGATAACTATCATTAAAATTAATATTACCAATTCCTTTTCCTATATGTAAGTCATAATATTTCATAATTATTTTCCCTTTCCTTTTATTGAGTGTGTTTCACCATTTTTATTCATCTGCTGAAATAATTTTTTAGTTTTATCTCTTAGTTTTCGTTCTAATTTAGCTTCTTCTTTTGTTTTTTTTGATTTGTTTTTTAACTTTTTCCATTCGCTTTTTGTTTGTTCGTATTCTTTCTTTAGGCTATTTTTCTTATTTTGATTTAAGTGTTTTTCATTTTTCCCACTTTTCTTTTTGTTCTGCCATTCATTATTTTTATTAGTATTGTTGCTATCTTTTGTTTTTGTCTTTTTGTTCTTTTTTGTACGATTACTGTTTTTTTGTTCTGTTTTATGTTTTTTCTTGTGTGCAAATTCGTTAAAATGCGGAGCAACAGTATATAAAAGTGCTATAAATACGAGTAAAAAAAGTATTAATTTAATAATTAATTTTACATTTAGAGTTGTTTTTTTAGTAATTGTTGTTGAGTTCATAATCAAAATGATTTAAAAGCAAAAGTAATAAAATTATTTATTTTTGCAAAGTTAATATTATATTTATTTATTTTTTATTGATTATTAGACAAATAAAAAAGCATGAAACTGTAACTTATCCGTATTCAAGGTTCTGGTAAACCCACAATCACAAACAAGTACAGCTCACGCTAAAGCATGAGCATTTGCCTTAATTTCTTGTGATTGTTAAAATTTACCAGATTTTGAATACAAAAAGATAAGATAGATGCTTTTATTTTAATGTTCTAATTTTGTTTTATTTCATATATAAGTAATTTGTTTTAATTGTCTCTTTGTTGGAAAACTGTAATAATCTATTGGCTATAAAATCTATCAATGAGGGTTTTATATATTCAATTTTAAATTTGTGCAAAGATAATAAATATATTTTATTTTTCCAAAAAAAGTTTTTGCATTTTTCCTCTGCTGGTACGAGCTTGTGGCTCGTAATCAAACTGTTTCATGCAGAACGCAAGCTTGCTCCAGCATGGAAGTAATTATGGATAAGCAGACGAATAATTGTATTTCTGTAATATATTACAAAATAATTATAGGAACAACAAACCATAATGCAGAAAAATTATAATATTTTTTTTAATAAAGTTTACTATATTTTTTGCAATATTAATATATTATATTAATATTGCAAAAAATTAAAAGTACAATAAGGTTGGTTTATATTAGGTGGTAAAGCCTTAATTTGTATATAACAATCTAATAATAAGTAAGTATAAAAAATAGTTTTTTATATCTTTGCTTTTTTTAAAAATAAAAATATAAGATAAAAATAATAAAATAATAAAAAGCGTTTAGCTTTTTCTTGTAACTGAAATCATCCAAAGTTTTAAGTATACACAAGAAATAAGATGAATGCCTACGCCTCTGGCGTGGGCTGTTCTTGTTTGTGTATATGGGTTTTTGGATGAACCTCAGTTACGGATAAGAGTTACAGATCCCACGCTTTTTTTGTGTCTAAATTTTAACTAAGGCTTTTTGGGGAGTTGAAGGCATATTAAATTTTTATCTATCATGAAAAATTATTTATTATTATTTGGTGTATTATTATTTGCTACGTCCCTTTTTGGACAGGCAGAAAAATCAAAGTATTACATTGAGGGAGATTATGAAGCTGTTGTGGAAGGAGGACAGTTTAAGTATAAATTGTCAAATATTTACTACGAAGGAGTTACATCAACGAGTGGGACTTATCTTGAAGCTAATGAGCTGGATGAAGAGCAATTTGCAACATTTATTTTTAAAGAAATGGATACTGATTATAAAGATGGTACAAAAGAAGCTTATGGTAATGTTAAGTTTTGGCGTTGGAAAGAAGATAAGTGGCAAGTTGACAGTGAAGTAAGAAATCCTACACCAGCACAAGAAAAAACAAGCGAAATGTCAATTGTTCTTGTTTTGGATTGTAGCGAGTCGATTGGAGACGAAGATTTTGGAAAATTAAAAAATAGTGCTATCAAATTTATTGAAACATTTGCAGAACAAGCACCTGCAAATAGTGTACATATAGGAATAGTAGGTTTTAATAGTATGAAAAATACCGATAAAAATGTGTTTCCTATAAAACTACTAAATAAACAGACTAAAAATGAAATGATAAATTTTATTGGTAATACATGGAATAAAGGTCTTCAGATGAAAAAGAATACAGCACTTTATTATGCAATGGATAAGGGTATAATAATGCTTGAGAATAATGCAAGAAATATTACAAAAGAATATCAAGGTTCGTTTATAGTAACATTTACAGATGGTTACGATAATAATTCTATGGATGCAAAAATAGGTGCACCAGCGGAGGGAAAGGGTGACCCTTATTTTTTGCATGTAAGAGACAGGCAGTTAAAGAAAAAAATAAAATCAGAAAATATTAAAAGTTATGTAATTGCTGTTCCCGGAAAAGATGTTGGCGACAACAAAGAAATGTTTCAGAGTATTCTTAAAGATTTAGCTGACCCTGATAAATTTACGCTTGCAGAAAATTTTGATGAATTAAACACTCTTTTTGAAGACATTGCTAATGAATTACTTAACCAGTGGGTTAATTTAGAATGTTATGTGCCTCCACGTTTTAAAGGTAAAGTAAGATGGACGCTCGATACAGACGATTTAGGTATGGAACCAGAACCAGATGATAAAAAAAAAGAAGATTTTAAACCTGAACCAGACAACGAAAACAAAAAGAACTATAAAAGACACTTAAATTTTGTTCTCGGTACTGCGAACTTAGGATTTACTTACAATCTATATTACTCCCATATTTTTAATAGAGTTGGTTTTTATATGTATGGAGGAGCAGGATATAATACTTATTATCATTATACGACAAATGTGAAATTTGATAACACTTATAAAAATTTTTGTGGTGGCTTATCGTTTCGTTTCGGAAAATCTAACCTCGTTGCAGATATTGGACTTGGTTATTATCTTACAGATACTTGGTATTATACTTATAATGATAATAATAATTTTTACAAAGTTGAAGAATATAATTTATTAGGAAACTTATCTTATGAATTTGCTTTGGTTTACAAATTAAAATTTATCGGTTTAAGAGCTGGAATAGTAGGAACACAAAACGATACACCTTTGAGCTTTTCTCTTGGTCTCGGTTTAGCATTTTAAATTTATCAATAATTTTATTAACTATTAATAACAAATACAATGAAAAAAAGTTTTTTTTATATAACAATTATTGCAAGTTTGATAACACTGTTATCATCTTGCGATACAACTCCTTATGCGAGTTTTACAATATCAGATGAAACTGCAGAAAAAGGAGAGGTTGTTCATTTTTATGCAAACAACTCAAACGGATATTTTTATTATTGGGAGTTCGGAGACGGAGAAACAAGCACAGAACACTCTCCATCACATTCATACAAGTCTACTGGCAACTATGAAATAGTTTTATCTGTATTTTCTAAAAATGGGAAACACGAATCTGTGGCAGTGAAAACGTTAACAGTTAATAGTGACTATATAGAAATTAATAAAGCAGGTTTAGGTATTACTGTTTATAAAAATAACACAAGCACAATAGTTTCAGATTGTCATGTTTATATTTTCACAAACTTTGGTGATTATGATGATATAGTAAATGAAGTTGATAATGAAACAACAAATAGTTCAGGAGAAATTGTATTTTCAGATTTAGATGAGATTGTATATTACATTAGAGCTTTTAAAATAGACACCTATTTTCATTGGTCTAATTATTTATTAGCTTATAAAACTCAAACATTAGAACTTGGAATAACAAGTTGGTATAATATTTATGTAGAAGATATATCTAAAAATAAAGATGAAAGTATTTATAAAATAATTAATATAGAAGAAGCTAATAAATAGAAGGTAATAATCATGAAACAATCAGTCTTATCAATAACACTCATTTTTTTTATAACCACGTTGTTTGCTCAACAGCGTGGTTTTAAACCAGTAAAAGTAGAAGGAACAGGCAGCTCAGCACTTTACGAGGCAAGTCATGCACTTGTTGTTGGAAATAGTATTTATACAAACGGCTGGAATAATTTGCCATGGGTAAAAACAGATGTGTATGAAGTTAAAACAGTATTAGAACAAAAGAAGAAATTGATAGAGCATATTCTGATTTTATAAAAAAATATGGAGAAGATGCAAATAATCGTTTGTTATTTTATTACGCAGGACATGGTCATACTGTAATGTCAAAATATGGCGATGAGGTTGGTTACATAGTGCCAGTAGATGCACCAAACCCAAATAAAGACGAAGCGGATTTTCAATCAAAATCAATGGAGATGGCACAAATAGAAATTTATGCCAAACGAATAGATAGCAAACACGCATTGTTTATGTTCGATGCCTGTTTCGCAGGTTCTTTATTTTCTATGCGCGATGCAGTGCCTGCGGTAATTAATTACAAAACAAAAGAGCCTGTTCGACAATTTATAACAAGTGGCTCGGCTGACGAAACGGTTCCCGATAAAAGTATTTTTAGAGAGTAATTTGTAACAGCACTCATAACAAACAATGCAGATGCTAATAATGACGGATATTTAACGGGAACAGAACTTGGCACCTTTTTACAGAACAAAGTAATAAATTATTCTTACGAAACTCAACACCCGCAGTATGGAAAAAATCCGACATTCAGCATTAGACAAAGGAGATTTTGTTTTTGTTTTAAAGAAAAAAACAGTTCCACAACAAACAGAAACAGAAATTGAAGAGGAAGATATTGCACCAGTTGTATTGCACGGAAATTTGAAAATCACTAATTATTTGCAAGGTAGTTTATATATAGATGGTATTTATAAACAAACAGCAAATAAGAATAAAATTATTACAATATCCGATTTAAGCACAGGCACACATACTATAAAAATAACGACAGACCGCCAAACATGGGAAAAAAATTACAATAAACAAAGGTCAAACGGCGCAATTAACGGCAGAAAATAATTTTGCTCTAAGGTACTCCCCATTGGTTGGACAGAAAACTCGTATAGTTAAGGAGGAAAATAGCTTAACTATTTGAATAAATTTTCTGTGCAAATTTAATTAATAATTTCATACTAAAATATTTTTTTTATAATAATTTATATTTACTTTTGTAATAATTAAATAAGCTCTGCTGGAGAGCAACTTATTTCACAAAAGACGATGCTTTATACGCAAGTCGAGAATGACTGATGATTTTCAGTCATTCTTTTTTAACACTCAATAACAACAAAATTTATTGTTTTCTAAGTTAGGTTTTAGACCTGCGGTAATGCAGAAGTCTGTTTGTGTAAAAAACTCAAAAGCCAGTTATTTAATACTTTAAATAAAAATCAAGAGGAATTTTATAACCAAGAGATTGATGTAATCTTTCATTGTTATAAAAATTAATATAATCATTTACACCACTCCATAATTCTTGTCCAGTTTCAATCTCATTTAAATATACATATTCATATTTTATTGACTTCCAAAATCGTTCTATTAAAATATTATCTATTGCTCTGCCTTTCCCATCCATGCTGATTTTTATATTATTAGACTTTAATATATTAACAAATTCACTACTGGTATATTGAGAACATAGATCTGTATTAAATATTTCAGGTTTATTTATTTCAAGTGCCTTCTCTAATGTTTCGATACAAAAAGAAACGTCTAAACTATTTGAAATCTCCCATGCAACAATATACCGACTATACCAATCAATTATAGCTGAAAGGTAAAGAAACCCATGTGCCTTATGAATATAGGTAATATCTGTACTCCAAACCATATTAGGCTTACTTATTGATAAACCTTTTAACAAGTAAGGATATTTATAGTGTTCCAAGTTTGCTTTACTCAATTTTGGCTTAGAATAAATTGCTTCAATTCCCATTTCTCTTAGTAGTCTTCTTACTCTTTTTATATTTACTTGATATCCCAAATTGCGTAGAAATGCGTGCATTCTTGCTACTCCGTAAAATGGAGTTTTTAAATACTGTTCATCTAATAGACGCATATATAACAGATTTTCAGAACATTCTTCTTTTGGTTTGTAATAATAAGCAGATTTTGACAAACCTAATAATTCACATTGTCGTGAAATAGTTATTTTTAAATTACTATGTGCAATCAGTTTTTTTAAATCTGATATTTTCACTGACTCATCTTTTTTTTTAACCAGTCTAGTTCTACTTCTAATTGACCGATTCGTTTATAAAGACGATCGGTTAAATCTTTATGTTTTTGTTCGGTCTTCTTTATTATTCCTTTCTTAAAAAGCTCTGGCATACAATCCTTAGCTTGCTTCTTCCAGTTAGATATTTGATTCAGATTTAGTCCAAATTTACTGGATAATTCACTTAAAGTTTGCTGTTCTTTTAGTGCTTCAAGAACAACTCGACTTTTAAAAGATGCTTGATATTTCTTTCGTTTATTACTCATTTTTCAGGTTTTTAAAAAGTGTAAAATTAAAAAAATTATTTCAAATTTCCACCTTAACTTGCTGTCCTAAAATTGGGGAGTATTATAGTTTTTAGTGGTTAGTTATTAGTGGTTAGTGGTTTACACCTTTAAATTTAATTATTTGAAAATATATTGTTTTACCCTCCGCTGGAGATAGAAGCTCGCACCTGCGAAAGGTAAACCAATTCCTAATTTTTAACTCCTAATATTTTGGTAAACAGTTTTATAGCTTTTTCAATTCTACTGATAGAGAAAAACCGCATTATAAGTTTATCATTTTTTTGTTTCATTTCACATTTGTTTTGATTTTTCATCATAAATTGTAAAATATTTTTGTTAAAAAGCTGAGAATCATAAAAAATAGAATTTTTGTTTGCAACAAAAAAACAAGACATTTTATTATTCTTAATAACAATTTTTTCCATAGCTAATTTCATAGCAAGCCAACGTAGTCTTACTATATTTAACAGTTCGTTACTTTCATAAGGTAGTTTTCCAAAACGGTCTATTAAGTTTTTTTCAAAAACCGCAAGTTGTTCTTCGTTAGTAATGTTATCAAGTTCACGATATAGTTTTAGTTTTTCTGTAGAATTTTGAACATAATAATTAGGCAGGTTTATATTTTTATCAGTCGTTATCAAACAATCGGTTACATACTGTATATTTTCTATTTTGTTTTTTCCTTCAGCGTTCAACTCTTCTTTTTTGTCAAATAGTTCTTTGTATTCATTGTTTCGTAGTTCAAGCATTGCTTCTTCCAAAATTCTTTTGTATGTTTCAAAACCAATGTCAGCAATAAAACCACTTTGTTCTCCGCCAAGCATATTTCCTGCTCCCCTTATATCCAAGTCTTGCATCGCAATATTGAAACCGCTACCAATCTCTGCAAAATTTTCGATAGCCGTAAGTCTGCGACGAGATTTTTCGGGCAGAACAGTTTTGGGAGGAGCAATTAAATAACAGAATGCCTTTTTGTTAGAACGTCCTACACGTCCTCTTAGTTGATGCAAATCGCTTAATCCAAAATTTTGAGCGTTATTAATAATTATTGTGTTTGCATTAGGAATATCAAGTCCGTTTTCAATAATTGTAGTTGTTATTAAAACTCCATATTCCTCATTAACAAAATCAGTTAGCACTTTTTCCATTTGAGTACCAGTCAATTTACCGTGTCCAATTACTGTTTTTACATTCGGACAAATTCGTGTTAGCATACCCTGTATTTTAGGCAAAGTATCTCTATGATTATGCACAAAAAAAGCTTGTCCGTTTCGTTCTATTTCGTAATTAATTGCTTCTTTAATTATTTTTTCATTATAAGAATGTAACTCCGTTATAATAGGATAGCGGTTTGGAGGAGGGGTTTTTATAACCGATAAATCTCTTGCTCCCATTAAGGAAAACTGTAAAGTTCGAGGAATTGGCGTAGCTGTAAGTGTGAGAGTGTCCACGTTTACTTTTAGTTTTTTTAATTTTTCTTTTACCGAAACACCAAACTTTTGTTCTTCATCAATAATTAAAAGTCCAAGGTCTTTAAACTTAACATCTTTACTAACAATTCTATGCGTACCAATAATAATATCAATTTTTCCCTCTGCAAGTCTTTTTAATGTTTCTGTTTGTAGCTTTGGCGATTTCATTCTACTGATATAATCTACCGTAGCTGGCAGTTCTTTTAATCGTTCTTTAAAAGTATTAAAATGTTGATATGTAAGTATTGTTGTAGGGCATAAAAGAGCAACTTGTTTGTTGTCTGCCACCGCTTTAAATGCGGCTCTAATAGCTACTTCTGTTTTTCCAAAACCAACATCTCCACAAATTAATCTATCCATAGGAGTGCTTTGTTCCATGTCTGCTTTTATATCATTTGTAGCCTTATACTGGTCGGGTGTGTCCTCGTACATAAACGATGCCTCAAGAGCTTCTTGCAGATAGGTGTCGTGCGAATAAGCAAAGCCTTTCTCTTTCATACGTTTGGCATACAGTTTAATAAGGTCTTTTGCAATATCTTTTATTTTTGATTTTGATTTGTTTTTTGTTTTTTGCCAAACAGGCGAACCAAGTTTATGTATTTTGGGCGGAGTACCTTCCTGTCCTTTATATTTTGATATTTTATGTAAAGAATGAATATTTACAAAAATACTATCGTTACCTCTGTATATCAACCTAATAGCATCTTGTGGCTTGCCGTTAATATCTATTGTAGCAAGTCCTCCAAAAACCCCTACTCCATGGTCAATATGAACAACATAATCTCCATTAGATAAGTTATTTATCTCTCTAACAGTTAGTGCTTCCTTTGCGGCACGTTGCGAACTATCTCTTAGCTTAAAACGATGATAGCGATTAAATATTTGATGGTCTGTATAAATCACAATTTTTAAATCATTATCTATAAAACCCTCATGAACAATATTTTGAACAGGAATAAAATCAATTTTTTTATTAATTTCTTGCGAATTAAATATTTCAGTTATTCGTGCAAGTTGTTTTTCGTTTTCCGAAAGTATATAATTATGGTATCCTATTTCTGTTTTTTCATATAAATTATCTGCCAAAAGGCTAAAGTTTTTTTGAAAAGCAGGTTGTAAATTTATATTAAAATTAAAAACACTTTCAGGTGTAAACACCGTTCTATTATGTAGTTCTACGTTTGTAAAGTTATTTATTTTTTCTTTAAAATTTTTAAGCAAACTTAAAAACTCTTGATTTTTTTGTAACTCCTCTTTTGAGATTTTTGAAAATAGAATATCAAAAATACTACTAATTTTATCCAATGTAAATTGTAGGTCGGCAACAAATATTATTGTTTTTGGGTTAATAAAGTCAAGAAAAGGAATTTTCTTTTCATCAATTTTGGTTTGAATATCTGGGATAATTGAAATTTTATCAAATTTTGTTTTCGACAATTGTGTAACAACATCAAATGTTCTTATAGATTCTACTTCATCACCAAAAAAATCAATACGATATGGATAATCAAAAGCATAAGAAAAAATATCAGTTATACTTCCTCGCACGGCGTATTGCCCTGGTTCAAACACAAAATCAACACGTTCAAATTTGTATTCATTAAATATTTCTATCAAAAAATCAATTTCAATTTCAATACCAACTTCTATTTCTACAGTATTAGATGCCAATTTTTCTTGCGAAACCACTGGTTCTATTAATGCTTCTGGATATGTTACAACAATATGATTATCTGTGTGTTTGCTTATTTTTGTCAATACTTCGGTTCGCAAAATTAGTGCAGATTGGTCTATTTTTTCACCCGAAATAGATAAAGCAGAACGTTTATATGACGCAGGATAAAATAATGCTTGCAGGCTTGGAATAATTTTTTGCAAATCGTTAAAAAAATATGCTGCCTGTTCTTTATCTTCAAGAATACAAATATATGGATTGTTTTTATTATTAAAAACCGCTCCAATAAAAATACTTTTTGCCGAACCTTTTAGTCCCTTGAGTTGTATTTTTGTATTTGAATTATTTTGTATTTTATCTGAAAAAGATTTTAAATTAGGGTGGTTCTGATATTTTTTACTTATTAAATTCATTTTTATTATTTTCTTTTGGGATAGTGATATGAAACGAAGAACCCTTGTTTATTGTACTTTCAGCCCATATTTTACCATTATTTTTTTCAATATATTCTTTACAAATAATTAGACTTAAACCTGTACCTGATTCTTCTTCTGTACCATATTTTTTGGTTTTTTCACTAATATCAAACAATCGAGTAAGGGAGTAATCCGAAATACCTACACCTTTATCTATTACACTTAATTGAACATAATTTTTTAAGTTAGTACAATTTATTTCAACACTACTTTGCTTGTACGAATATTTTATGGCATTCAAAATAAAATTTCGTATAATATATTCAACATGTTTTTTATCAGCAAAAGCTATAGTATTGTCTTTTATATTATTAATGATTGTTATTTCCTTTTGGGTTGCTTTAATATTTGAAATATTTATAGAAATATTTGTTATTTCTTTAAGGTCTAATTTTTCGGTATTTATAACAAATGTGTTTCGTTGCGATTTTATCCATCTTACTATTTTACTCATCAAATTATCCAACGAATTAGAACTTTCGGTAAGGTAGTTGAGTAAATATTTTCTCTTTTCATCATCGTAATTGTCATAGTTATCAGCAAGTAAATTAGAAAAACTAATAACTGCACTTACCGGATTTTTTATATCATGTGAAATTATAGAAAAGAATTTTTCCTTTTTCAAATTTTCCTTTTCTAATATCTCTTTTTCTTTCTTTATTTTTTTATCAATTTTATTTTTATACAATGCAATTTCAATAGCAATTATTAATTCCTCCTGTTTTACTGGTTTTGATAAAAAAGCATAAGGTTCAGTTTTTTTTAATCTTTGTAATAATTCATAGTCATATATTCCTGAAACATATATAATTGGTATTTCATGTTTCTGTTTTATTTGAGCGGCAAGTTCAATTCCGTCAATTTCGTCATGTAAATCAATATCCATTAAAATAAGGTCTGGAATAACTGTTTCTAATATCTTGTGTGCCTGTTTTACAGACACAGCCGATTCGGTTACCTCATAACCTCTTTTGGTTAGACGTAGTCTTAATTCTTGCGAATTAATTTGTTCATCGTCAATTATTAGTATTTTTTTCTTTTTCATAATTAATTTACACTTTTAAAACTTATTTATTTCTGAAAAGTTGGGAAAACTTTTTTTGTAATATTTATCTGTCTGTTTTTCAAAG
>JAOZTW010000990.1 GCA_029938985.1 Bacteroidales bacterium
TAATTTTATAAATTATTGATAATCAATATAAAATGAAAGCAAAAACTTTAGTTAAATAAATAGTTCGTTTCATGTTTTTGTTTTTTAAGAAATTAAATAATAAAAATGCCTTGTACTTTACACTTATGAAAAACGCCCTAAAGTAACAATATGGTATTAATACGATTAACTACTTTAGTGTTCTGATGTATCAAAATTAATAGTTTGTTTTAATATGCCTAATACTTTTGCAAAAATAACATTATTACAAAAGATAAAAAATTGGAGTTAATATTTATTTGAAAAAATTATTTTTTTTATATATTTGCACAAATTTTAAATATAAAAACGATGAAGACGAAACTATTAATTTACACTGGTGTATTACTTTTTGCATTTAGCTTAAATGCAAATGCTCAAAAAAAAGTAAGATTAAAAAAAACACCTAAAAAAATAATGAAACGCTATTGGTCTCTTGATACTGAAAAATACTTGGACACAAACAAGGTTGAAGTTGAAGATGTTTTTTATATCAAAAATACTTATTATTTTGTTAAAGACACAAAGAAGAAAGATAAGTTAGCATACTCAAAAAAAACTGGTGACGGTTTGTTGGCAATGACGGTTTTAGGTTGGTGGAAAATTGAAGAAAAGAATACTTTAATTCTCGAAGAATGGGATGCCTCGGAAGGAAAAACCCTGCCTCCCGAAACCTATAAAATTGATGTATTGACAGAAGATAAATTAATACTAATTATTGAAGAAGGTCTAATTTTTCCATTTTATATAACAGAATGAATCCCTCATTGGAGGATTTAATAGCGATCGCATGATAAAAATTCTCCACACAAGTATTAGAAACAAAAACAATTAATAGATACTTGCTACTACAAATATTTCGGTGCTAAGTACCCATACAAAAGTTTTTACACATTTATATTTTTTTAATCTATTGGTTTATAATTACATAATTGTATTATTGAACCATTGAATAATTGTATCATTCCTTACCCACCTTTTAAGTTGAGAACAAAAGCGGATAGTCATTTTTAGGCGTTTTTCACGAGTGTCAAGTTCAAGGCTTTTTTGAAATATTAGAATT
>JAOZTW010000063.1 GCA_029938985.1 Bacteroidales bacterium
TGAGCATTTTGATATTTCAAAAGTAACGAAGAAATTGATACTCGTGAAAAACGCCGTAAAAATTTATTCTACTTTTTATAAATAAAAATGATAAAATATTTCTTATTAAAAAAAAAAAGTTAATTTTGTCTTATTACATAATTCAAATAAATGTAATTATTTCATTTTTTTCAAATATTAAAAGGTTGATTATCTGCAAATAAAGTAATTTTTATTTGTTTTTATAAGTCTAACTTATCTAATTATTTTTTTATGAAAATATCATTTGATAATACAGAAATTGCTTTTAAAATAAAAAGTGATAAAGAGCTAAAGAAAGCCTATTATTTGTTCAAATTAATGGGAAATAATACTCTTGTAAAATTGGGAAGTTTTTTTACGCAAGTTGCAATTGGCATTCATTTTCCGATAGGTTGGGCAGTGCGTCCTACGGTTTATGGTCATTTTGTTGGTGCAGAAACAATTGAAGATTGTATTCCATTAACACGAAAAATGGAAAAATACAATATGAAAACCATTTTGGATTTTTCGGTAGAAGGAGGTGAAAACGAAGAAGTTATTGAACAAACTCTGTTAGAAACAATTAGAACTATTGAAAACGCCGACAAAGACAACAATGTTCCATTTGCTGTTTTTAAACCTACTGCTTTTTGTTCGGGAATAATTTTGGAAAAATGCAGTTCCGAACAAAAACTCAACGAAGACGAACAAAAAGAAGCAGATAAATTTGTTGAAAGAATAGATAGGCTTTCTAATGAGGCTTTTAAGCGAGATATTCCTATTATGATAGATGCAGAAGATCATGCTTATCAAAAATTTATTGATGAAGTTATTTCTAAAATGATGCAAAAATATAATAAGAAAAAAGCTATTGTTTACAATACTTTGCAAATGTATCGTAAAGATAGACTTGAATTTTTAAAAGATTTGCATCAAAAATCTATAGCTGAAAATTTTTATGTGGGTGTAAAATTTGTTAGAGGTGCGTATTTAGAACGAGAACGAAGACGTGCAAAAGAAATGAATTACGAAGACCCACTTCAAATAGATAAAGAAAGTACTGACCGTGATTATAATCTTGCTTTAAAATACTCGGTAGAAAATATTGACAAAATTAGTATTTTTAATGCCACTCATAATGAGGAAAGTACACAATGTCTTATTGATTTAATGGAAAAGCATAATATTGCAAAAGATGATTTTCGCTGTTATTTTTCACAGCTCTACGGAATGAGCGACCATATTAGTTTCAATGTTGCAAAAGCAGGATATAATGTTGCAAAGTACACTCCTTATGGACCAATTGTGTATGTAATGCCCTACTTACTACGCCGTGCCGAAGAAAACACGTCAATAAAAGGTCAAACGAGTAGAGAGCTAAATCTACTCACAATAGAAAGAAAAAGAAGAAAAGGAAATTAATTTCTTAAAAAAAGTTGAAATTTGACATGAAACATGTTGAATTTAGTAGCCAGCTATATATAAACGTCGTTTTTAAAAGTGGTTATTTTGCATTAAGTAAGTTAAAAAAAATTGCATGTTACTGATATTCAAACCTTTTTGAACCAAATAGAATTAAAAAACAACCTCTTAAAAAACAACGTTTATATATAGCTGGCCGTTTATAATTAATTACTCTTTTTTGGCAAGAAAAAAGCAATAACTATGAGTGCCACAGAAATAATTCCTGCCACAACAACGGCTGGAATATTTTCAAAAATCGTAGGATATTTTTCTATATTTGTGTTTGCTAATGTAACTTTTCCACCTAATATTTTATCAAATAAAAAAGTAGATTCTACAAACTCAAAAATAAAAGTAAATAATAATGCTCCCACTATGCCTCCGAGTAAAAAGAACAACGCATCTTTTCTGCCTGCTCCTGCTGCTACAACTCCTGTTCCTGGACAATATCCGCTTACAGCAAAACCCAACCCAAATATTAATCCTCCTATTAAAACGCCCGTATATGCAGATTTAATTTTTATATGTTCAGTATCAACAACACCTAAACTCAATAAAATAAAAAGAATAAGACTGCTAAACCCAATTGCAAATAAAAGAACTTTCATAAGATGAAAATCTTTTAAACGAAGCATGTTAATTATTTTCTGAGGGTTAGAAGCTCCAACACGGTCTAAAATAAAACCAAAAACTGTTCCTAATAATATGGCTAAAAATATTGTCATAACTATTTTTTTTGTGAATTTTTAAAAACTAAAATTGCGAATGGTATTGCTATTGCAAAAACTCCGAGTGCAAATAAATAACCGCTTAATGATGTTTGCATCATACCGCTCATCATGTGGCCGCTTGTGCAACCGCCAGCCAAACGAGCCCCAAAAAGAACTAAAAAACCACCAATAAAAGCAAAAATATATCTTTTTGATATTGATTGTCCAAATTTCTCTGTCCATACTTTTGGTCTTATTCTTTCATCTTTTGTAACTTTATTTTTTAATAAAACATTTGAAATAATACTTCCTAAAAACATACTTAAAACAAATAAAAAACCATAATTTATAGGATTTTCAACGCTTTTAGCATACTTACCACCGCTTTTATTCAAATAAACATTTGTACTTGTATGTTTATGTTTCGCTTCTTGGTCGTTTTCAATTAAATCTGCATCAAAGAGATTCCAAACTATTCCGTTTAAAATAACAAATTGTGTTGAAACACCAATTGGTTTAACAATCCATGCTGCTAAAAGGAAAATTAATCCAAGTAACAAACCTCCAGTTAACCAGTTCCATTTTTTATTCATAATATTAAATTTATGATTATAACATTTTGGAGTTTTTCACGAGTATCAATTTCTTCGTTACTTTTGAAATATTAAAACGCTCATTTACAAAGGTAAACTTTAATTCTAATGTTTCAAAAAAGCCTTGAACTTGACACTCGTGAAAAACGCCAACATTTTTGTTGGAATTTGTATAAGTTTTTAAATTTCACATCTTTGCAAAACATTTATAATAGCTATAGATACTAAATAGAAACCCTACAACAAAGGTACAAAATTAAAAAAAAATCATTAATTTTTTTTTTTTTACTAATTAACAGATTTTATAATGCCGTATTTAATCAGAGTAATCTATCCAGTTTTCAAAAGCTTTCTTGGAGTTACTTGAATAACCATAATGCGATGTAAATATGTTTTCTACTCCCTCTAAATTGGCTACTTTTTTAATTGAGTTCTTTATCGTTAAACTATCATTTCCTTCATTAAACATAGATGGAACTAAAATTACTTTTCCATCTTTTAGTCCAATAATATCGCCCACAAATAAATGTTTTTTATTTATCTGATAGCTCATAGAACCAGCAGAATGACCTTGTGTTAATATACATTTTATTTTTAAACCTGAAATTTTGATTTCTTGTTTGTCTTTAAGTAGTTGATATTTGTTGTTTTCTAAATATTTGATAAATGAATTTGTTTCTGTTTCCGAAGCATATAATACCGCATTTTTAAACATTGATAAAGATGCTATATGATCAAAATGTGAGTGAGTAATAAAAACAGCAACTACCTTATCTGGATTTATTTGTAGTTTTTTTACTCCCTTCTTTACTTGTTTCATATTTACTCCCGCATCTACAATTATGTAGTGTTCACCTGTTTTTATTAAGTACATGTTTACATTCAATCTCTGCATCATGTAGAAAAAATTATTCTGTATAGTGTAAATATCTTCGTATATTTTTTGTGTTTCTAACTTTCTCATATCAATTTTTTTTATTGTTTTTGCAAAAATAATAAATATTATTATCAATATTGGAATAATTAAATAAACATAATTCAATTTTTTTTTAAATTTAAACATTTTATTATATTTACGAATTTAGGCATATTAAAATAAATAATTGACAAATTTAAATGAACTTATTTTTTGAAATAATTTTTTCTTTTCAGATATGTTCGTATTTTTTATTTATCAACATTTTTTTTGTGAAAAGCATTAAATCTTCACTCAAAACAATATTATACTCAGAGCCAACAACTTAACATACCACGTATTAATACTCTTTCGATAATATGACGTGCATGCTTGTTGGAATTAAATTTTTTTATATCTGTATCCCAGAATAATGTTTTGGATAACTGAATTTTCGATAGTCCCTACAAAACAGTGTTGGTCGATGAAAATAGGTAGAAATTAAATTTTTAATCGCTTGATTATTAAAGGAATTTTGATTTTGTTTATTTCAAAACAGCCTTGTAACTATTTGGTAATCACACCAACACTGTTTTGTAGGGACTATCGAATTTTCTGTATTTATTATGTAATCAAAATTAATTTAAACAAGTTTCTCACTTAACCGTTTTTGCCATGTAGGAAAGCTTTCGTCGGTATTTGCTTTTGAGTGTGTTATGGGGTAAAAATCAAAATCCTTGTCAATTTGTCCATTTTTATATTCTTTTTTATACTTCTTTCTGCCAATAGTTTTTATTGTATTTATTGTAGAATTAATCCTTTTAAATAATTCAGATAAAGTAATTTCGTTTTTCTGAATGCTCCAAATATAGGTAGCATTGGAGTTTAACAATTCCCAAATAAAGTGATGTTTGATTTCTCCCTGTTCGGTATAAAACAGAAAGCCAAAATTACTTTTATCTGACTTTAAAGAAAACCGAATAATTTCATTTTCTGACTGTAAATCTTTTGATAGATATTCAAGTTGCTTTTCATTTCTTACATTTTTTGCTTTTAAAATGAAATTGAGTATTTCTTTGTCTGATTGGTTAAAAATATTTCCTGTATCATTATTTTCAAACTCAGAAAATATTTCATCAGGGGTTAATATAGAATTATCCGAATTTTCTTCACTTTTCTGTTTTGTTAATTCAATCGTTCTTTGATACTTAACAATATCTATAAAATTTTTGTCAATTTTTTCAATTTCATTGGATTTAGCTATTTGGAAAATAATTTTATCATTGAAGATTTCTAACTCAATAGTAACTGTTAATATCTTCTTTTTCAGTAATTTCTGAAAGTGGTATTTGACATAATCAAAATTAGAGTGTAAATAATTATTTTTGATAGAAAATTTTACATTTTTACCATACCCTTTGATGTAATGCTCAAAAGTAGCACAAGCAAAATCAATTTTAATTTTGTCAAAAGGTATTTGTAATTTTTTTTTAATAGTTAATTGTTCAGTTGTACGATTAACGCTTGTTAATTGTTCAGTTGTATGATTAACGTTTGTTAATTGTGGTGTTGGTAAGGGGTTTATTAGTTTTGAATATTTTGTTAAGTTAAAGAGCCTACCTGTATCTTTTGACCAGAATGAAATATTTGATATTTTATCTTTAAAATGGTTATTGGTATATGAATCTCCTTTGGGCTTAAAATTTACTATTTCGGCTCTTAGGATTTCTTCATTTATTGAGTTAATTCTTATTTCTATCCAATTAATTAGTTCACAATTAAATTTCTGCAAATTATATCCTTTTTTAAAATCACCAAAATCAATTGATGAAATTTTAATAAACGTTTCCGAATTCAAATAAATTCCATTCTCTACAATTTTTATGATAATGTTTTGGTTTATACTATTCATAGTAGATGTTTAATGTAATTAATTCATTTAGTTAAAATTTAGATAAACAAAGAACTTTCTTAATTTGTTATCATGAATTAGTAATAATGACAACAGTCTATATCTTATAAAACTACTTAATATCCTTATATTCATGCTGTTATTTATATTTGATTATCATTATGTAGGTGCATAATAACAACTATTATACAAAATTTAGTTGTATATAATGGAGCAAAACTAAACAATAAAATAACTAAACCAAAACATATAATAATTCATTTTCATTGGGCTTGAAAAATCGTATAGGTTTTTTCAAGTTGGTTTGGTTTGAAAAAATTCCAGATGTTTTGTTTACCGCAAGAAAAAGGTTAATCCTTTGTTTACAGACTTCAGTGTAGATAATACAGCTATTAAGGAGTTAAAAAGTTGCAAGTTCGTTCCTTTTTTTGAAATTTTTTAAGTATTATTATCATACTTAAATTATTGTGTAATAGATGTGATTATATAAAATTGTTTTTTTATTTAAAAAGTGGAACCAATTCTTACTTCCTAATTCTTACTTCCTAATTCTTACTTCCTAATTCTTACTTCCTAATTCCTACTAACGTTGTCCTGTATATTTTTCCCATTTTTCTATCACAGTTTTTATGTCGTGTGGCAGTTCGGAATCAAACATCATTTTTTCGTTTGTTACTGGGTGGATAAAACCAAGCGACTTGGCATGAAGTGCTTGACGTGGCAATAATTTAAAACAGTTATTAACAAATTGTTTGTATTTTGTAAAAGTAGTACCTTTCAAAATTAAATCTCCTCCGTAGTCGGCATCATTAAAAATTGGATGCCCAATATATTTCATGTGTGCCCTAATTTGATGTGTTCTTCCTGTCTCCAATCGGCACTCAATCATTGTTATATAAGTAAATTGTTTAATAACTTTGTAGTGAGTAATCGCATGTTTTCCTTGCTCCCCGTTTGGAAAAATTTGCATAATTGTTCTTTTTTTCAGATGCCTACCAATATTGCCTGTTATAGTACCTTCTTTTTCGTCTAAATGCCCCCATATTAATGCTACATATCGCCGATGTGTTGTACGGTCAAAAAATTGTTTTGCAAGATGTGTTTTTGCAAATTCATTTTTTGCCACCACCAAAAGTCCACTTGTGTTTTTGTCTATTCTATGCACAAGTCCAGGTCGTTCGTCTTTTTGTTGAAACAAAGGAACATCTTTAAGATGATAAAGCAAAGCATGAATCATTGTACCAGTTCTGTTTCCTAAGGCGGGATGTACAACCATTCCGTCTTCTTTGTTAACAACAAGCAAATGTTCGTCTTCGTAAACAATATTTAATTCAATATTCTCTGGTTCAATGGTGTATTCCTGTTTTGGATAGCTCATCATTATTGTAATAATATCAGCAGGGCGAACCTTATAATTAGCCTTTACTGCTATATTATTTACCATAACGCTATCAGCTTTTGCCGCTTTTTGAATAAGGCTACGTGAAGCATTTATCAGTTTATGAGACAGGTATAAATCTATTCTCATTGGTGATTGACCGTTGTCAACCACAAATTTGTGATGTTCGTATTGATTATTCAATTTTTTATAAATTTTTTAGTTGTTCTAATACCATTTTCGGAAACAATATTTATTAAATATATTCCTTTTTGTAATGTACTAACTTCAATATTTCCTTTTGAAGAATGAAAATCATGATACATTTCTGCTCCATAGATATTATAAATTGTTATTTCAAAATTTTCGTAATAATTTTGACTTGCTATTTCAAAATTCAAATAATTGGATACTGGATTTGGAAAAATATTAAATTCAATTTTATATTCCACTTCATCAATTCCTATATGATTAGCTTTTCCAAACACAGGTTGCACAAGCAGTTCACCTTTTATTGAAGAGTTTTTCCAGTAGCCATTAAGGTTGTAATATTTGTGATTTTCTTCAACTGTGTTTAAGTCAATTCCCACATTCATTAATTGAGAATTTGTTTTTTTCCAACCTATATAAAAAGTATCTGCAACAGCAAATGAGGAGTCTATTGAGAATGTTTGAAAGGTATTTGATTTTTGATAATCAATATAAACTCCTTGTTTTTCATATATTAGGCGACCTGGTTTACCATTATCTGGGTCATTATCCCAAACCATAAGATAAAAATATTGTGGCTGTGCGTCTTTAAATGTTCTGTTGAATAAAATTTCTACCGCAGTGAGTGTGTCTTCTAAGTAGGTATAATATTTATTTGCCACCAACGAGTGTGTAGTTCCGTCACCTACAAGACCATAACCTCCCTCTGCTGTTCCGTCGTCGTAAGCATAATTTCCACCATAAGTTTTATTTTGATAAATAACATTATTAAAAGTAGAGTCATCAACGCCAGTAATAAGTTCTGTTTTAAGTTCGTATCTTAGCTCAACTTCTCCTGAATTTGGGTAGTTAAAAGTTTCTGAACCTTGACGCAAATACACTTTACCTGCTTGTGGATTATCCGAGCCAAGTCTGATACTATCATTTTCTTCAATATTATTCAAATCTTTAAAAATGATATTTATACTATCAATTTTTCCTGTCTCATTATCATTATTTTTGTATTGCACTTCACAATCTAAAACCAGTTCATTATCAATTTTGTTGGCTTCAAAATGAGAATAAGGAATTGTAGTATAGTCATTTATTGTAAGTTTTAATGGGTATTGAAACGCAAGCTCTTTTAATAACAAATCAGTAGAAGTCCGGTCTTTGTTAAGACACACATAATCAATATGCCAATGGTCGCAATTAGCAACAACACTTGGTTTTGCGTTGGTAGCGAGACTTGCTTTGTTGTAAAAACGAAATCTAAAACCTTTTTTCAAATATTTTTCTTCATTAACCTGTATTATTGCTTTATTGAAACTTGGTTCATTAGTGTTTTCATTTGTTCCTTCTACTGCCCAAACTGTTTCCCAAATTTCTGTTTCAGGTGCTTGAAATTGCAACACCAGCGAGTCTTTTGTTTCTGGAAAATCTGCTATTCCTTGTGCCTGATAATAAAAACTTAAATATATTGTGTTGTTATCAACATAGTTTAAATTAATTGGTTTTGAAGTTAATACATCTGCTCTGTGTTCGGTTGCATAAGAGCTTGTATAAAAAGTTTGGTCTTTGTTTAGAGCATCAAATGTAACCACACCAATTGAAGGCGGACGATATGCAATAGTATAATTTATTTCAACAAAATTATCTTCCCACAAATTGGCATCTACATCAGGAAATGTTGTTGAAAAATCATCTAAAAACGGCAGTTCAATAGTATCGTTTGACTTTTCGTGATTCTGAACATTTGGTATTTTTGATTTATCATAATTTATACCTGTTCTAACTATCATTTCTTGTGCAACTATTATTGAGACACATAAAAACGAAACTATTATTAAAAAAACTTTTTTCATGGTTTTTATAAATTAAGAATTAGGAATTGGTTTGCACCTTATAATTCAATTATTTATTTTATTTTTTTGAAAAACAAAGTTTCCAACATAAGGCAAATTAAAACTAATAATTAACTATTTAAACTTGTTTTTTTTGCTTTTAACAATTCAATAAACACTCAAATATCTTGATATTATTATATTATTGGTTTGTAATCACATAATTAGATAATTGTATCATTGAACCATTGTATCATTTCTTAGTTAGCTACTTACCATTTATTTTCGTCATATTTTATCAAATAGCTTGTAATTTCAACTTCATTTATATTTTCAGTTTGTTCTTTAACTTTTTTGGGATATTTAATATTTTCGGGAGTAAAAACAATATAAATACCCTTGCTCAAACCCAGACTTTTACAATAATATGCAAGTTGTTCTTTTCCTTTATAAAATCTTTTTGGGCTATGATATACTTTTGTCTCTATTAAAAATTCATTATTATTTATATTAATTATCATATCACTTTTTCCAAGTCCAGTATCGGCTTCTCTATAAATTTTTCCTTCCAGTTCGCTCATTGTAGCGGTTATATAAGTTTCAAAACTATATATAAGTGCCGATTCTTTTAACGATTTATAATTACCGTTTTCATCTTTTTGCATAAATGGTTTAAAACCTCGTCTTTTCACATAATCTTTGTAAGTATCAATTAGTTTTTTTATTTTTATGTCGCCTTGTTCGGTAAAATACTCTTCGGCAAAAATTGTTCTGCTAATTTGTTTTGACTCACCGTTAGTATATGGATAAAAAGCATCGTAAAGTCTTTTTTTGTAAAACGGCACCCAAAAGGTTACAAAACCATATTTGTCTTTTTTAATTAATCCATTTGTATGTAGTAATTTTATATTTTCTCGGTCAATTTTAAAAGGTATTTCTGCTTCAGTAAAAAGCAAACGTTCAACAAAACTTCTCGCTTGTTTAGCTTTATTATGTATATTTTCAAAATTTTTATCAATAGCTTCGTTTAAATACCAATCTTCTACTTTTAAGTAATCATTATAATCAATTTTTTTCTTTTCCCGATTACTTTCAACAAGCTTTTTGGCAAATCCATTTACCAATCCTGGCTGATTGGCAGTTATTTCTGATATTTTTTGTTTTACTTTTTTTTCAATTAATTGTTTTGTTTCGTTTTCGTGCAAAGCAAATAGTTCAAAAACCTCTTTTGTGGTAAAATATGGAACATTTAAGTTATCCGAAATATTAAAAGGACTTGCATTGTCGCTCACAACACCAACAATATTTGAAACCCCTACAAGTATAACACTTTTTAAACAATTTTTCTCTCGAGAATGATATAAGTTTCTTATTGTATGTAAAAACTGTCCAAATAAATCGGGATTTAAACCTTCTATTTCGTCAATTATTAGAACACATTTATTGCTTTTATCAATAGCTCTTATTTCTTGTTCAAAGCCTGTAAATGTTTTAGTTTCGTTTATTATAATGCCTGTTTGTTCTTCAATATTTATTTTTAATATTTCTAAAAAAATTTCTTTTGTTGCATCAAGATAACTTTCAACATTTAGATGAACAACTTTATAGTTTAAGGTTTGTAATTCTTTGGCAAGTTGCCTAAAATATGTGCTTTTTCCTGTTTGTCGTGGTGCCCAAATTGTGAAATATCGCTCTTCTTGTACTAAAGCTACACCTTCTTCAATTAGAGATGTTCTGTTAATAGTATAATGTCGCCTATCTATATTTGGTCCAGATGTATTAAATTCTCTCATTTTATTTCAAATTATTATAAATTATTATAAATTTAATATAAGTACACATACAAAAGTTTTTACACATTAGTATTTCTTTAATCTATTGGTTTGTAATCACATAATTAGATAATTGAATCATTGTATCATTGAACCATTGTATCATTTCTTAGTTAGCTACTTACCATTTATTTTCGTCATATTTTATCAAATAGCTTGTAATTTCAACTTCATTTATATTTTCAGTTTGTTCTTTAACTTTTTTGGGATATTTAATATTTTCGGGAGTAAAAACAATATAAATACCCTTGCTCAAACCCAGACTTTTACAATAATATGCAAGTTGTTCTTTTCCTTTATAAAATCTTTTTGGGCTATGATATACTTTTGTCTCTATTAAAAATTCATTATTATTTATATTAATTATCATATCACTTTTTCCAAGTCCAGTATCGGCTTCTCTATAAATTTTTCCTTCCAGTTCGCTCATTGTAGCGGTTATATAAGTTTCAAAACTATATATAAGTGCCGATTCTTTTAACGATTTATAATTACCGTTTTCATCTTTTTGCATAAATGGTTTAAAACCTCGTCTTTTCACATAATCTTTGTAAGTATCAATTAGTTTTTTTATTTTTATGTCGCCTTGTTCGGTAAAATACTCTTCGGCAAAAATTGTTCTGCTAATTTGTTTTGACTCACCGTTAGTATATGGATAAAAAGCATTATATAATCTTTTTTTGTAAAATGGTATCCAGAAAGTAACAAAACCATTTTCATTTTCTTTAATTAATCCGTTTGTATGAAGTAATTTTATGCTTTTTCTGTCAATTTTAAAGGGTATTTCATCTTCGGTAAAAAGCAAACGTTCAACAAAAGCTCGTTCTTGTTTTGCTTTATTATGTATATTTTCAAAATTTTTGTCAATTGCTATTCTTAAATACCAATCTTCTACTTTTAAGTAATCATTATAATCAATTTTTTTCTTTTGCCGATTACTTTCAACAAGCTTTTTAGCAAATCCATTTACCAGACCTGGCTGATTGGCAGTTATTTCTGATATTTTTTGTTTTACTTTTTTTTCAATTAATTGTTTTGTTTCGTTTTCGTGCAAAGCAAATAGTTCAAAAACCTCTTTTGTGGTAAAATATGGAACATTTAAGTTATCCGAAATATTAAAAGGACTTGCATTGTCGCTCACAACACCAACAATATTTGAAACCCCTACAAGTATAACACTTTTTAAACAATTTTTCTCTCGAGAATGATATAAGTTTCTTATTGTATGTAAAAACTGTCCAAATAAATCGGGATTTAAACCTTCTATTTCGTCAATTATTAGAACACATTTATTGCTTTTATCAATAGCTCTTATTTCTTGTTCAAAGCCTGTAAATGTTTTAGTTTCGTTTATTATAATGCCTGTTTGTTCTTCTATATTTATTTTTAATATTTTTAAAAATATTTCTTTTGTCGCATCAAGATAACTTTCAACATTTAGATGAACAACTTTATAGTTAAAGGTTTGTAATTCTTTAGCAAGTTGCCTAAAATATGTGCTTTTTCCTGTTTGTCGTGGTGCCCAAATGGTGAAATATTTTGATTTCTCAACAAGTTGTACTCCTTTCTTAATAATATTGATTCTTTTGATTGTATAATGTTGTCTATCTATATTTGGTCCAGATGTATTAAATTCTCTCATTTTATTTCAAATTATTATAAATTTAAATATTTAATGCAGGAGTTGATAATAAAAAATTGATTGTACAAGTGATTTAAGATAATTTTCATGTAAAGCGTTCAAGCTTGACATATATAATTATTCATAAAATGTCCATGTTTTACATTAATTTTGTTGCACAACTTTAAACCTATAGCCTTTGTTTTAATATGCCGAACCAGAGTAATCAAATGTATATTAAAATTCTCAATTTATTCTTTAAGTAGTTCCATATCAACAGTTAGCCATATATCTATATCATCGCCAAGGTCTGCTTTCCAATTCTTTTTTGGAGAATGTTTCCATATTAATGCGTTTGATGTATCTTGTTTTGTAACCACCGATTCGTCATAAATTTTAGATCCAATATTTAGAAAAAATTCTGCAGCCAGTAATGCTCCGTCTTCTTTGGTTAAACCAACAATATTTGGAACAGAAGTAATAGTTTTATCATTAGAACGTCCTACAACCAAATCTATTGTAGTACCTGTTTCAATCATTGTACCAGGAGCTATCACAGAACCTTTGCAAATCTGTTCAAGTATTAAATTTTCGTATTTGCTATCTTGGTAATCCAATTTTCCAATTTTTAAATTACGTGTTTCAATTTCCGATTTTGCTTGAATCAACGAAATATTACGTAAATTGGGCATAGATATTTTTCGTGCAAGAACTGTTTTTTTTGTCAAAAAGATTGTACGACCTTTTTTGATTAAAAAATTAAAAGTAGGAGTTTGGTCTACTATAGTTCCTCGCTCGCCAAAAGCTTCAAAAACAGAGTCTGTAATTTTAACTGTAATTTTCTTCTCTTTTGCTAACCGCATTGCTTCAGGAACAGTTAAGCCTTCAAAGTTTGGTGTAAAAAATTGTTTCCCATGATTGGTAAACGATTTTAAAAAAAATAAAGTACCAAATATTGCTATTAGTACAAAAACGATGGAAGCAACAATATTTATAATAAATTTTTTAGAGATGAAAAATTTTAAAAAACCTAATAGTGAATTTTTAAATGAACTCATAAGTTATTGATTAAT
>JAOZTW010000576.1 GCA_029938985.1 Bacteroidales bacterium
AAGGCTATTGATTTCGCACCCTTGGTGCTTGCGTTTGTGATGTTACCTTGCCCTAGCAGGCAAGGCCATTGATTTCGCACCCTTGGTGCTTAAATACCATATTATTTTTTATTACTATTTTTTATTATTGCTCTCCACACCTCATTTTGTTTATTAAGCATTAAAATAATTTTATCAATTGTTCTAATTATTTCTTTTTCTTTTTTTGTATATTTTATCTTGTGTTCCATCTAAAAACTTTTTACAAAAGAAACAAAAGTAAAGTAAACTTTCAAACACAATAAGTAAACAATAAGTGTAAAAATACAAACTGAATCAAAAAAGCCTCTGATTTACAGAGGCTTTTTGCTATTACAAAATAAAAGTTTTTTTAAATAGAATTAATAAAAGTAGTAAGATTTGTTTTTCGGTCTAATTCCAACTTTGTTCTCAATCTTGATCTGCTGGTTTTAACACTATCAACTGTTTGAAACATAAGGCTTGCAATTGATTTTGAGTCCATATTCATTTTTAAATATATGCAAAGTTTTATTTCTGTGGGATTTAAATTTGGATGTTTTACTAAAATATGTTTAACAAAATTTGGATACATTTGATTAAAATAATGTTCAAATTTACTAATCGAACTATGTTGTAAATCACCATGACTCTTATTAACAATTTGTTGTATATAGTCTATTGTTTGTTTTTTATTTATATGTAGTTTACCAATTATTTCTTTCAAACTATTGAAAAAAAATATTTGTCGTTCTTGATTTTCTAATAAGTACATTGCATGAACAGCAAGTTCTTGATTTTTTAAATCAATAATATTTTTTTGATAATCGTTTAATTTAAAAATTGATTTTACTCTTGCCACAAGTTCCAATTCGTTTACTGGTTTGCGTATATAATCAACTGCACCAGTTTCTAAGGCAGTTTTTAAATCTTCTGCCTCCGTTTGCACACCCGAAATTATTATTACAGGAATATTTTTTGTTTTAATATCAGCTTTCAGCAAATTTATAAAATCTAATCCATTTTGATGGGGCAGTTTCCAGTCCGAAATTATTAAATCAATATCTCTTGAATGAACTATCTTGTTTGCAAAATATACCGATTGACTTTGCAAAATATTATATTCATTATTCTTTACAAGAATTTCTGAAAGTATCATTAGTATTTCAGGATTATCATCTACTATAAGTATATTTTTCATATTTGTAATTTTTTTATAAGTTAAAATTAACACCAGATAGCGTTTTTAACTCTGACAGGGTTTCAAACCCTGTCAGAGTTTCACTAATTTTATTAGAAAAACTAAGCTTTCACTTTGTTATTATTTTATTTACACTAAGTTTAATAAATCTGTAACTTCTTGTTGATTTGTATTATAAATTGCTGTTTCGTATTGTTTTAACCATGTTTGTATTCCCTTTGAGTTTTCTTTTTTCATTTCGGATACTACTTTTTTAATTAGCGAAATTTCATATATTTCAAAGTTTTTCAACTTATCTATATATTGAAACAGAGTTTCTTTATCCGCTTTGCTTAAATAATCAAACTTCTGTTTTTCTACTTTTTGCGAATTGTTATTTTCAACAGCCAAAATATCTATTAGCGGAACAGTAAACCAAAACTGTGAGCCAATATTTAATTGGCTCACAACACCTATTTTGCCGTTCATTGCTTCTACTGCCATTTTACAAAAAGTTAAACCTAAGCCAGTAGATTTTATTTTATTTTTGATAGCAGTATGCGAAAACTTATCAAACACATGTTCTATTTCTTCTTCCGAAATTCCTACCCCAGCATCTTTTATGGAAATTCTAATTTCGTTGTCTGCTATTTTTTCATAATTAATTATGATAGATGAATTATTATCAGAAAATTTTACAGCATTATTAATCAAATTTATTAACACACGTTCAATTAAATTTTTGTCTGCATTAACAACAATTTTTTTATTAATTAAATTTGATATAGTTATGTTTTTTTGCAAAAGCAAATATTCTATTTCAGGTAAAGTATTATTAATTAGTTCTAAAAGTTCAAATTGTTTGATGTTTAACTTCATTTTTGCATCTTGAAATTTATTTACATCTAAAATATTATTTACCAGATGGTACATTTTTTTTGCAGAACTCTTAACAGCACTATGTGTAGAAAAGCTACTGATTGCATTTAAAGGGTTTTTTAAATCATGCACAATCATGCTCGAAATTGTTTGTTTATATTCATCTAATTCAATCAGTTTTTTATTTGTTGCTTTAAGATTTTCTGAATGAATTTTTATTTCTTCACTTTGTTCCTTTATTTGATTATTTTTCTTTTGTAGCAACAAGTAATCTCTTTGCTTTTGTTGTTTTTTACGATATATCAACAACAATATAACAAAAATAGAAACCAAAGCAATAACAAATATTAAAATTGTGTATCTTTGTTTAGTTATTGCTTGAAGATGTTTTTCGTTCTCCTGCAACAAATTGGTTTCTTTTTGTAAATATTCATATTCTGCTTGTATAAGTTCGGTTTTCTTTAAGTTATCGTTTTTAGTAATAGAATCGGAATATTGTTTATATTTTTTATAATAAAACAAAGATTTTTCATAATTGTTGTTTGCCTCATAAAGTTTGCATATTAAAAAATTTACTTGTCTTTGTTTTTCAACATCTCCAACTTTTATTATCATATCATGAGCATCTAATGCCTTTTCAAGTGCTTTTTCAATTTTGTTTTCGGAGTAATCAATAGATGCCCCGTAATATAATATTTTATATTCAAGTATTTTATCTTTTAGTTCTTTATTTAATTTTTTTGATTTATCTATATAAATTTTTGCAGAATCATAATTTTCAGTGTTGCAATACAGTTCGCATATTTGCATATAATTATTAGCCTCACCTACTGGGTTATTTGATTTTATATTTATTTCAATAGATTGTTTAAGAAGCAAAAGAGCTTTATCATGTTTTGCTTGATGTATATATATGTTAGATATATTGGACATGGTATTTACCATATCAAAAAAACGATTTAACTCAGTGCTTATTTCTAATGATTTTTCATAATTTAATATTGCTTCGTCATATTTTTTTTGTATTTCAAGTATTATTCCAATATTATTGTGAGCAGATATAAGTCCCCCCCTGTTGTTTTCTTTTTCAAACAATTCTAATATTTTATAATAATATTGTATAGCTTCGGTCAATCTGCCTTGCATCTGATACACAACAGCTATGTTATTTAAAGTGAAAGCAATATATAAACTATTATTAATTTCAGTAAAATATATCAACGCTTTTTCATAGTTTTCAATAGCAAGTTCAGATTTTCCTTGTATTCTGTAAATTCCTGCTAAATCAAAATTAATTTTAGACATACCTTTTTTATTATCAAAATTAGAAAACTCTTCATAAGATTTCTCAAAATAAAACAAACTGCTATCTATTTCACCAATATATTTATAGGCAGTTCCAATACGTCGTAATGCGTTAGCAATACCTTTGTTATAATTCACATTTTTGCACAGAGGTACAATTTTTTTAGAAAGTACGATAACAGTATCTGGATTAGTTCGTAAATATTCAAAACTTAGTGAGTTTACATTTTGCAAATACAATGTATCTGTTTTATAGTTTTCTTCTAATTTAAAATTTTTATCTACAAGTTTTAGGCTGTCAATTTCGGCATTTTGTGCATTTAGCTTTTGTGAAACCGAACCAATAATAAATAATATTGCTATTAATAAAATAATTTTATATTTCATTTGTTTTCTATATGTTTACAGGGTTTGTTCATAAAAATATTATTGTAAATTTATTTTGTTATATTTCAGA
>JAOZTW010000577.1 GCA_029938985.1 Bacteroidales bacterium
AGCTTAGTTTTTTTGTGATGTTTTAAAATAATAATGAAAACAAATAAAAAGAAGATATTATTAAAAAAGATAAAAATATCCTATACAAACACCAATCGCTAACTTGATACTTTTATAAAATGGTTAAAATTTCATTTTTTAATTAATGAAAAAATAGTTACACAACTATTTCAAATGCTTGTTTCTAAATTATTTTGTGTATAAATATTATTTTTCTAAGTCATTAATAGCATTGTATTTATACTTTATTGTTAAAACAAATAAATAATAAATCAACAAAAAAATAAATATTTTTTTATTTTTTTTTGGTAATTAATCATTTAATTATTATACTTGCATTCCCCAAATTAAGAAAAATCTATTTAAACAACAGAACAATAATAGTTTATATATTTCTGTTGCTATTTTAGGATTGAATGATAAATAAAGCAAGTTTGATAGTTTAATTTATAATTAATTTAGTACTAATTCCTGTGTTTAATTTAAAAAATCAAAAACCACTATGAAAAATTTTTCTTTTTTAAGTCTATTTGTAATATTACCTTCTCTAATTTTAGCACAAGGTCTTATTAATAATGGAGCAAAGATTGTAATAGAAACAGGTACAACTGTTTATGTTGACGGAGATGCAAATGGTAATTTTACCAACGCATCAGGAGGAGAACTTGATTTAAATGGCGTGTTAACAATTGAAGGAGATTTTGTTAACAACGCAACTAATAATGTTTTTAGAAATCGTGATACTGACGGTGAAGTAATCTTTGCTGGTGGTACACAATCAATTACTACAAATCAATCAGATATGTCAAATTTTATTGATTTTGAAAAAGTAACTATAAACAACGGTTCCACAACAAATTTAACAGCTGGAAGTGCATCAACAATAAATGGAGCTTTTCTTGTTAATTCAAGTGGGAAATTTGTTTTGCAAACTCCCTCAGATGAAAATCCTACTGGTTCACTTATAACAAATGGAACTATCATTTCTACTGATGTAGATGATATTGTAGTAGAAAGATATTATAGTGTTGGAGGTCGTTATCAATATTTTAGTGTTCCTGTTGACGATGTTGACATATACGATTTTAGTGTTTCGCCAGTTACAGGAAATCATAACACAAATGTTTATAGCTATAACGAAAGTTATGAGGCAACAGTTGCACCAAATGCAACTAATTATGCAACTTGGAACGATGCAACTTTTCAAATGTATAATGCTTGGGTAAGTGTTGCTACATCTGGAACAGGAACTTATTTTGATAATGCAGTTGGCTATGCATCATATAATGAAGGAGATTTAGATATTAACTATAATGGAGGTAACAGTAAATTACACAATAATGCAAGCTATACTCCTGCACTTAGCTATAATTTTAATGATGGTGAAAATATTAGTAACACTGACTATTTTGATGGTTGGAATCTTATAGGAAATCCGTATCCATGTGCGATTGACTGGGGTTCAGGAACTTGGACCAAAACAAATATTCAAAATACTGTTTATTTCTGGGATGGGTCAAATTATGTATATTATAATTCTGCTACAACGCATACAGATTATGCAGATGTTACAGTAAATAAAACGGCTAATGGGTCTGCTATACCAGCAATGCAATCATTTTTTGTAAAAGCAACTGGAGTTACTCCAGCATTAACTATTCCAGAAGATGCAAGAATACACTCAGGAAATAGTTTATACAAAAATAGTAAAGATTTTGTAGAATGTAGTTTATTAAAATTAAATACTGAATATAATAATTTAAGCGATGAGTTGGTTATTCGTTTTATTAATGAAGCGACCTACGAAGTTGACGACAACTATGATGCTTATAAAATATTTTCTACAGCATCACAATTACCCCAATTTTTTTCAATTACAGAAGATACCGATTTAGGTATTCCGTTAACAATAAATTCATTACCTATTCCCGAAAATTATAATGGTTACTCAATTATACCAATTGGATTTTTGGCAAAAGAAAGTGGAATATATGATATTAATGTTGTTGAACTAACAAACATTGATTTTAATAGTATTTATTTGGTAGATAAAAATGATCCTCAAAATCATGTTGAAGTTGATTTATTGAAATATTCTGAATATTCTTGTTTTATTGAAGAGGGAGAAATTAGAGATAGATTTTA
This sequence comes from Bacteroidales bacterium, assembly GCA_029938985.1. GTDB lineage: Bacteria > Bacteroidota > Bacteroidia > Bacteroidales > JAOZQN01 > JAOZQN01. Next base: position 2,146 of record JAOZTW010000577.1, read on the forward strand.
TTTATTTGTATCTCCAGAAGCTATTACACCAAGTGGATTGTTTGAAGAAAATTATACAAATAAAAATGTAAATATATATTCAAACTCTAATCAGGTATATTTGAATTTAAGCTCAGATGAAGATTTGAATGGAATTCTTTCCATATACGATGTGTTGGGTAAAAAAGTTTATGAGTCAAATGCAAATTCACTTTTTAGTAGTTTTACTTTAAATAGTGCTACTGGAAATTATATAGTGAAATATCGTACTAATACAAATATTTTTACTCAAAAAGTATTTATAATTAATTAGTCTTTTTTAAAACCATTTTGATTTTATTTCTTATTAATAATTAGATTATTACAAACTATAAATCTTCAATTATAAAAGTAAATATCTTAATAAATATAGTATGAATTTATAAATCTATACAACTTTTTTTCATTATGTTTAAAAAAATTGTATATATTTGTTAATAAATTATAGTTTATTGCGTTATACAAATAATAGAAAAAATTTATTATGAAAAAAAAATATTTAAAAATACTCATTCTAATAATAATGTTTATAGCATTTCCTTTATTTATGAGTATATCTGTTGGGCAACCGCCACCACCACCACCTGTTGATATTCCAATTGACGGAGGTCTGTTAATCCTACTTTTAGCTGGAATAGGCTATGGTGGACGTAAAATATACTTAGATGAAAAAAGAAAGATAAAAGATAGTTAAAATTTTATGTCAAATTATTATTTAATCGGTTTTATGGGAGCAGGTAAAACTACAATCGGTCGTAAACTTGCTTCTAAAATAAATTACCAGTTTATTGATCTTGATGATTATATTGAAAGAAGGTATAAACATACAATAACTTCAATTTTTAATCTCGTTGGAGAAGAGGGTTTTAGGAAGATTGAAAATCAGGCTTTACAGGAGGTAGCACTATTAAAAAATGTTATTGTATCCACAGGAGGAGGAACTCCATGTTTTTTTGATAATATGGATATTATTAAAAAAAATGGTGTTAGTATATATTTAAAATACACTCCAAAATTTTTGTATAAACGTTTGGTTAATGCAAGGAAAGAAAGACCACTTATAAAGAAAAATAAAGAAAACTTATTGGAATATATAACAGATACTCTTCTTCTTCGTGAAGAATATTATATGAAAGCTGATTATAAGATTGAAAAAATTAATATTTCGACTAAGGATATTTTAGAATTTATTACAAAGCCGTAAATAAACTTACAGTTTTTTTCAGATTCTATGAATTAATTAGAATTGAATATAGTTCTTGCTATTTCTTCATATCAACAGTTTTTTTGAATGTTTCTTATTCAAAATAATTCTCCGAGTAGGGTAGGGCTGTTAGTTGCCTTTACGCCACCTTAGACAGTACGAGATAGTTTCTTGCATCTGGTTTCTCTCAAAATCGGTTTCGCTGAATTATAAGAATGATAACTCTTGGGCTTAAGTAATGGATACCATATATTTATAAGTTTATTAAAACTATCCAATTCCAAATCGGTTTTTCCTCCTCTCCTTTTCAACCATTTGTGCAATATCAATTTCGCTTGACTTGTTCAAAATAGCTGTAATCTATTACTGTTGAAAGTAATACCATAATACATAATAAGGCGTTTTTCACGAGTGTCAAGTTCAAGGCTTTTTTGAAATATTAGAATTAAA
>JAOZTW010000578.1 GCA_029938985.1 Bacteroidales bacterium
AAAATTCAAAAGAACAAGTTTAAATGGTTAATTATTTATTTTGATATGCCTAATTATAATACACAAAACAACATAAGGTAACAAATAGTTACTTTTAAGAAAACAACTTTGATAAGTACTTTGGATAATAAGTAAGTACCCATACAAAAGTTTTTACAAATTTATATTTTTTTAATCTATTGGTTTATAATTACATAATTGTATCATTGAACTATTGTATCATTGAACCATTGAATAATTGTATCATTCCTTAATTAGCATATAATTGAGTTTAAAGAATTTTTAAAAATATATTTTTTAAAGCTAAAATTTGTTAAAAAATATTAACATACAACGAGTATGCAATTATTTATAACTTATTTTGTAAAAATTTTAGATAATATGAAAAAACGAATTTTATTTAGTTTATTATTAATAGCTTTAACATTAACAAGTATTTATGCTCAAAAAAATTATACTTTGAGTGGATATGTAAAAAGTAATGATAACGGAGAAGGTTTAATTGGTGTTACTGTTTTTGTTGAAAAATTAAAAACAGGTGGAGCTACCAATTCTTATGGTTTTTATTCTGTTACTGTTCCTGCAGGAAAATACAATATTGTTTATAATTCAATAGGTTATGAGAAAAAAACGTTTGAAATAGACCTCAATAGTAACATTACCAAAAACATTGAACTTAAATCTACAACACAAAATATTGGTAATGTGGTAGTAACTGGCGAAAAAGCAGATGCTAATATTAAAGATGCAGAAATGAGTGTTGTAAAACTTACTCCCAAAGAAATTAAAATGTTACCTGTTATGTTTGGTGAGCAGGATATTTTAAAAACAATACAACTTATGCCTGGAGTAAAATCGGCAGGCGAAGGAAACACAGGTTTTTATGTGCGTGGAGGTAGTGCAGACCAAAATCTGATTGTGTTAGACGAAGCTCCTGTTTACAATGCTTCTCACTTAATGGGATTTTTCTCTGTTTTTAATTCCGATGCGGTAAAAGACATGAAACTTTACAAAGGAAATGCACCTGCACAATACGGGGGACGACTATCTTCTGTGCTTGATGTACAGATGAATGAGGGTAATTCTAAAAGACTGGGCGTTTCTGGTGGAATTGGAATTATTGCCTCACGATTAACAATTGAAGCACCAATAGTAAAGGATAGAGCTTCTTTTATAGTTTCAGGACGAAGAACTTATGCTGACATGTTTCTTGTTTTTGCTAATAATGAAGCTGCAAAAAAATCAACTTTATATTTCTATGATTTTAATGTAAAAGCAAATGCAAAACTTACCGAACGAGACAAGCTTTTTGTGTCTGCTTATTTTGGTCGTGATATCTTTAATTTTAATGAAATGATGGGCTTTGATTGGGGAAATCAAACTGGAACTGTGCGTTTGAATCATTTGTTTGGTAATAAATTATTTTTAAACACTTCGCTAATTTACAGCAAGTACGATTATGACTTGGGTATGAGTTTTGGTGATATGGCAATTAATATTGGTTCTGGCATTGAAGATATTAATATGAAAGAAGATTTTTCTTATTATTTAAATCCCAAAAACACAATAAAATTTGGATTTAATACTATATATCATACCTTTAGACCAGGAGAATTTAAGTTAGATAATCCTGCTGGCGAGGGAACAAGTGTGTCGCAAATTCTTAATCCAAAAACAGCCTTAGAAAGTGCTGCTTATGCTGGACACGAATTTGAAATATCTGACAATTTTAGTATTAATTATGGTTTAAGATATGCGAATTTTACAATTTTAGGACCCGATTCTGTTTATTCATATAATGAACAACAAGAGATTTTGGATACCACCGTTTTTGGAAAAAGAGACATTATTCAATCTTATGCTAATTTTGAACCAAGGTTAACATTAAATTTTATTCTAAATGATAGAAATTCAATAAAAGCCTCGTATGCAAGAAATTCTCAATCAATTCATTTATTATCAAATGCCACATCTGGTACTCCAATGGATTTATGGATACCAAGTAGCAAAATGGTTAAACCCGAAGTGTCAGACCAGTTTGCAATCGGTTTTTTCAAAAATTTTAAAGAAAACACTTATGAGACATCAATTGAAATATATTATAAAGATTTAAAAAACCAAATTGATTACCGACCAGGAGCAGATATAATGCTTAACAAAAATGTGGAAGCAGAATTAGTTTTTGGTACAGGAAGAGCCTATGGTGTAGAGCTGTTTATAAAAAAACGTACAGGAAAACTAACTGGCTGGATTGGATATACACTCTCCAAAACAGAACGAACTTTTGAAGACATTGACGATGGAGCTTGGTATCCTGCAAAACAAGACAGAACACATGACGTTTCGATTGTGGCAATGTATAATATCACACAAAAATTGAATGTTTCGGCAACTTGGGTATATTATACAGGAAATGCTGTTACTTTTCCGAGTGGAAAATATGAAATTGAAGGTGTAGTTGCTCCCATTTATACAAGCAGAAACGGCTACCGAATGCCAGATTACCACAGAATGGATTTGGGAATTACCTACACAAACAAAAAAAGAAAAAGATTTGAATCAAGCTGGAATCTATCTGCTTACAATGTTTATTCTCGTAAAAATGCTTATTCAATCAGCTTCCGAGCCGACGAAAACAATCCAGAAAAAATGAATGCTATTAAGCTTTCATTATTTCGTATAATTCCATCACTAACTTTTAATTTTAAGTTTTAAAACAAATAAAAATGAAAAAAAGAAATTTAATATTTATAGTACTAATATTTATTTTTGCATCTTGTGAAGATATAATAGACATAGATTTGAATAGTATAGAACCGAGAGTTGTAATTGAGGGTTCAATAATTGACGACAAACAGGTTACAGTAAAAGTTACACATACGGGCGATTATTATGACCCAATTGAATATCCTGCAATTTCTGGTGCAATTGTTACGGTTACAGATGAAGATGGAAATTCAGAAATTCTTAATGAGACTGATGTTGCTGGAGTTTATAAATCACAAGATATGGTTGGGAAACAACAAACAAATTATAAATTAAAAGTAGAATACGATGGAGAGGTATATGAGTCAGAATCTTTTTTACCAAAAAAATTAGACGATTGGGTTTCATTTTTTTCTATTGATACCATGGATTTTGGAGATACTTCGTTTATATTTACACGACTAATATGTGGGTTTAATGACATTCAAGCAGATACTATAAATTATTATAGAGTAAAAACATATAAATTAGACGACAGCTTGAAAGGTGATGGAACTTTTGAAATATTCAAAGAGGTTGATTTACTTGAAATTGAAGGTCGTCAAGTAATACCAATCCGAACAGATTTTCAATTACAAGACACAGTGATTATTGAATTGTGGAGTATAAACAAAGATACTTATGATTTTCTTAATACTCTTGCTGAAATTGCTCAAGTTCCTGGTGGTGGACCACCACCTACATCAACACCTGCAAATCCTGTTTCAAATATCACAAATGGAGCTTTTGGTACTTTTTCGGCTTATTCTTTAAGCGTAGATACTACCAAAGTATCTATTATTCCGTTTAAGTAAAATGAAATTCAGTTGAAAAATAATGGTATTTCGGTTGAAATTCAGTTGGAATACATTGTGTTTTTTATGTTTTACAAAAATAAATAATACTGAAATACAGACAACAACAAACTTTTTTAGGCACTACATGATTTAGAGTGGATTATGCTAAAAATTTGATAGTCCCTACAAAATAGTGTTGGTTAATAAAAAATAGTGCTATATTGCCAATATTAAACAAAAAATAATTACTTATTTTAAATATGTAAAAAG
>JAOZTW010000579.1 GCA_029938985.1 Bacteroidales bacterium
AAAAAACTACAACTATCTAATAATCTGACAATTATGAAGGCAAAAACTTTAGTTAATGTTATCGCTGTATTTAGCGTTTTTCCAAACATCTGCTGCCAACATAGGTGCTTCATTTAATTTTAAAACTTCAATTATATCAAGTTGTGTTTTTTTTGGTTTTGGCATATTTCTACGTTTTTTTCGTAATTCGTTACGTTGTTTTTCAATAATAATTTTCTCTTCTTTTATTTTATCAAGAAGTTCACTTACAGGTGTATCGTTTTTTATAGGTTTAGATAATTGCCCAGAGAAAGCTTTTATAAATAATTCTTTTTCTGTATTTTCTAATTCCTTTATTACTTCTTCAAATTTGGTTTTTAGTTCTTTTGCTTTTTCAAATGATTGTTCTATTTTTTTTACTATTTCTTTTTGATTTTTCTCATTAGGAAAAGGAATAAGAATATTTTCAATATAATCTCTATTTATACTAGGAAATGTTGTTCCATTTGCATTTTTTAAAATATTTTTTCTTTGTTTAACAAAGAAAAAATTTAAGTAATTTTGATAATTATTTGCTCTTATTGCTGCAACCCCTCTTCCAATGCAAGCATCAAAATTAGCAATATTTACTCTTCCTGTAGTTGAGCCTCTCACACAAATTAATAAATCATCTTTTTTGCAAATTTTAGTAGGTTCTGTTGTATATTGCTTTATTATTGTTCTTCCTAATAATTTATTTTCAAATTCAGTTGGACCATTAATTAATGGAATTCCTTTTTTTTTCACATTATAACTGCTTCCATTTGGACTTTGCCCCATAATTATTTTAGCAATTTTTGAAATTTTTATTATATTTGCGTTTTTATCTTGTTTTTTAATATTGTAAAAATTAAAGCCGTTGTCCAAAACCTTCTCGGTTAGCATCAAATATTTTACTTCAAATTCTTTTTTTAGTTTTTCTCGTTTCGCTTTTATTATTTTTAGTTTTTTATCTATTATATCTGCTATTTGTTTTTGTTCTTTTATTGGTGGAAGAGGAATTTTTAAATTAGAAGCAAATGCTCTATTAATACTCGCTCGTTCACCTGTTTTATTATTTTTTAAAATAAGTTTTTGTCCTGTTTTACTCCATAAAAAAAAGAAAATATAGTTTGAACTAATTAATTTTGAAACTCTACAAAGAAATAAATGTTCATTTATAACTGCATTTGAAAAATTAAAACTATTATTTACATGTGAGACTTTGCCTGTTGTAGCTCCATCTTTTACAATCAGAATATCATTTGTTTTAATATGACCCATAATCATAGAATTAACAAATTTAAGTGATACAAACTTAATTTTAGAAAAATTAAAAGAACCTGAGTCGTTCAAATGTTCTGCTCCAAGACTTGGAATACCTTTTGTTAAATTTCCAACGATTAGGTTTACTCACCTCCACAATTGCTCGTATCAAAGGACGAGGAGTAAAATATTGACCAGCACCTTTTTTACCATCATTAGCTACTTTCCCAATAAGCTCTTCAAAAGCCAATCCTATTATATCTGCATCATAATTTTCCCTATTTCTCTATTTATTATTACTTGAACAGAAATAGCATTTTTCTTTTTAGAATATTCTAACACTTCGTTGTAGTAGTTAAGAGCAGTAGCATAATCACATACATCAAAATATACTTTTCCAATATTCAATTTTATACTGTTTTGTATGTTTGTTTCTTGAACGGTATCAAGCATTGCAATCATATTATCTATCCTCAATTGATTTAAAGTAGTATCAATATCAGGAAAATAGTTATCCAAAGAATTTTGAGCTATTGTTAGTGTATTTAGCAACAATAATATAATAATATTAAAAAGAAATTTTCGCATTTTTAAAGAAATTTTTAAACACAAAGATTAAAAAAAATATAAACTAAAAATTGTAATTTTATTTTTTTTATAAAATTAAATCTCACAGCCTAAACGGTAATAAGAAATTAAGAATTATAAATAAAGAATTTGTTTACACCCTAAAATTCAATTATTTATAAAATCTTTTAATAATACAATGTTTTACAACATAATAGTAAAAGGCAATGAAAATATCAAGTAACAACTCTCGGATAACAATTATTCATGTTTACAATGAACTTTATTTGCAGTTTTAATTTTGTGAAAAATAAAAACTGATACTCATAACTCCAATTACTCAAGTAGTTAAAAAAATAAATAAAAATAAACATTATATTATTTGCAAATTAATAAAATGAAGTTTACTTTTGTGTTTGAGTAATAAAAATTTACCCAATGCCAGCAGAACAAAGACAAATAACACAAAAGTTACAAGACAAGATAGATAAACTTATATCTATTTACGAAAGGAGTGCTGAACAAAATAAACAATTGTTTGTTGAGAAGCAAGAACTTCTTGGTTTGAGCAAACAGAAAGACGAAGAGATAGTACAACTGAAGAAGGAAATTGAAAAATTAAAACTTGGAAATGCGATTGTATTAACAGAAGGAGACGAAGAAAAACTATCAAAAATGAAGCATGAAGCTAAAATTAAAATTAATAGGATTGTTAAGGAAATTGATCATAGCATTGCTTTACTTAACAAATTACAATAATTCACTGTAATCCAGTATGGAAGAAAAATTAACAATAACAGTAAAAATAGCAGATAAACGTTTTCCTTTAAAAATAGAAAGAACTGAGGAAGAAAAAATACGTAAAGCTGCAAAAATGATTAACAATACTTTATCACAATACAAAAAAAAATACGGAGAAAAAAACATGAAAGATTATCTTTCTATGGTTGCACTACAATATGCAACCAAAGCTGTGGAATTAGACCAAACATCTGAAAACATACAAATATTACAAGATATTGAAAATATAACACAAAATTTAGAAGAGTATATAAATAATATTTAGAAATTTAGTGTAAAATTATTGTTAAGTAGGCAATCTTTTATAACGAAGCATAATGCTAAAACTTACCTTAAAAAGTGATGTTTTAATTTGCCTAACTACTGTGATGAAAAAGAAAAAATAATTAAGGCATATTAAAATAAATAATTTTGTTTAAATAGTTAATTATTTGTTTTAATATGCCTAATACCAATCTACGTATTTATTTTGTCCTTTTTAATAATTTATTAAAGTCATTAAATAGCTCGCTATTTTCAGATTATTAAATAATTATGAGAACAAAAAAACGGCGTATTCTGGAGTTCTTATTATTTCATTTTCACTTATCATTTTCAATAAAAAAAATAAATATATTTGGTGAAAAACAAAAAATAACTAAGTGCAAACTACTTGTTAATTTTGTCTTTTAAAAAATTTTAAAATATCATTAAATAGCTCGCTATTTGCAGATTTGTTAAAATAATAGAAGAACAAAAAAACAAAGTATTCTTAAGTTACTTATTATTACATTTTCACTTAACAATTTTAAAAAACTTACATTTGTAAAAAATAAAAAAAATTATATAAAATTCTATATTTGAAAATTTAGCTCGCTTTTATTTCTTTTAACGTTTGAAAACTCAACACTATACTAATTAGGGAACTTTTCTCATTTATGTAAAAACAGGCCTCAATTTTGCTTAAGCAAAATTTTTCTGCATGCAGAAAACCAGAGGAAGTTTGAACTTAGATGGATACCCTGTCCATGTTAAACCGGAGTTTCTCTAAACTTCTTGAGAAATAGAGCGAGCTTTTATTTTATTAAAAAAATATGGCGTTTTTCTATAGAAACAAGTTCAATACTTTTTTGAAATATTAGAATTAAAGTTTACCTTTGTAAATGAGCATTTTAATAT
>JAOZTW010000580.1 GCA_029938985.1 Bacteroidales bacterium
GATAGGTGCTCCCGCAGGTGGACTTTGGAAAACCACCGACAATGGTAGTTCGTGGACTTGCCTTACAGATAATAATGCCGTTCTTGGTGTGTCTTCTATTATTATTCCTTCAGATTATGCTACATCAAATACTATTTATATTGGTACGGGCGACAGAGATGCATGGGACAACTTGAGTGTTGGAGTTTTAAAATCTACAGATGGTGGCACAACTTGGAATACAACAGGTCTTAGTTATAATTTGAGCGATAACACTATGGTAAACCGTATGTTATTAGACCCAAACGATGACAACACAATTATTGCAGCAACCAGCAATGGTGTTTATAAAACAACAGATGGTGGCACAAATTGGTCAACAAAACTTACTAATACCGATTTTATTGATATGGAATACAAACCTGGAGTTTTTAGCACTTTGTATGGCTCAACTAAGACAGGTTATATTTATGTATCTACAAACAGTGGATCAACTTGGACATCTTCTTCCGATTTTGGATCAAGAATAGAACTTGCAGTAACTCCAGCTAATGCAAATATAGTATATGCCATAGTTGCAGCAAGCAACAACGGACTTGAAAGTATAGAGAAATCCACTAACAGTGGCACAAGTTTTACGGAAGTATTTAGTGGCACAACAACTAACCTCATGGGGTGGGAAGCTGATGGTAGCGATTCTGGTGGACAAGGTTGGTATGATCTTGCTATAGCGGTTTCGCCTACAGATGCAGATATTGTTGTAGTAGGAGGAGTAAATTCTTGGCGTTCAATTAATGGAGGCACAGAATGGTCGTGCATTACACACTGGTGGGGACAGAGCGAAGTGCAAGCCGTTCATGCCGACAAACACAACTTAACTTACAGAAGCAATGGAGATTTATTTGAATGTAACGATGGTGGAATATATATATCATCTAATAATGGAACTAACTATACTGATAAAACTAATGGAATGATAATTAGCCAAATGTATAAACTTGGTGTTTCGCAAACAGTTGCAACAGAAGTTATTACAGGACTTCAAGACAATGGCTCTAAATTAATTTCAAGTGGAACTTGGACCGATGTTAAAGGTGGAGACGGTATGGAATGCCTTATTGATTATACAGATGTAAACACACAATATGCAACTTATGTAAGAGGACAAATAACCAGAACTACTGACCATTGGGGGTTTGATTTGACAAATATTGAACCTTCTGGTGCAGGCGTTGGTGCTTGGGTTACACCTTATATAATACACCCAACAGACCATAACACACTTTATGCAGGATATGCAAATGTGTGGAAAACAACAAATCAAGGAGACGATTGGACTGAAATTTCAACAATGAGTTCAACTGCTAAATTACGTTCTATGGCAATATCATCTGATGGTTCTACCCTTTATGTTGCAGATAATGAGCATATTTGGAAAACTACTGACGATGGAGCAACTTGGACAGATATTACGGGAACTATTCCGATAGCTACTTCATACATAGGAAGCATTGCTGTAAAAGATGGCGACCCAAACACATTGTGGGTTTCTACAAGCAGCTACAATACTCCAGGAGTATATGAATCAACAAACGGAGGTACAAGTTGGACAAATATTTCTGCAGGAATGCCAACAATTCCTTGCTGGACAGTTGTTCAAAATAAACAAGCAACAAATGAAATACATTTATATGCTGGTACAGAACTTGGTATATATTTCAAAAAAGGAAACGATAATTGGATTGAATTTAACACAGGACTACCAAACGTGAAAATTGGTGAGATAGAAATCTATTATGATGCAACACCTATAAACAGTAAACTAAGAGCCGCAACTTATGGTAGAGGGCTTTGGGAAACCCCTTTAGAATTAGAAAATTCAGATTTAGCAAGTGTAACAACAACAACTCCATTAGATATTACTAATTCATCGGCTACTGTAGGTGGTAATGTAACAAACATTGGAGCAAGTAGTGTAGACGACCGAGGGATTGTTTGGGGCATCACAGCAAATCCAACTATCAACGATAACAAAGTTCAAATAGGTTCAGGAATAGGATCTTTCAGTACATCGCTAACGGGTCTGTCGGCAGGTACTATTTACTATGTAAGAGCTTATGCTATTAATACGTCGGGTACGGCTTATGGAACAAATATAGCATTTACACCTACTTATTGTGATGTGCTAAATTACCCTTCTTCAAATGTCCAAAATATTATAGGTACATATACAGACCTCGGAACTGACGGAACAGAAATTACTACCGATAACTATGATAATGCAAATTCGAACCCTGTAGATATTGGCTTTGATTTTGACTATAATTGCGGTACATTCTCGCAATTCATACTAAATACAAATGGTTTTATAAAACTGGGAAATACACCTCCATCAACAGCCGAATTATTCTTTGATGGAGCAAACAATGCCAATAACGGTATTTTCAATAGTACTAACTCGGCAGATGTTAATTTCTTAAGTGCTTTTAATCATGATTTAGAAGCTGGCACTAATACTGAATACAGAGTTTACACTTCTGGTTCTGCTCCAAATAGAGTTTGTACTATACAATATAAAGGTGTAAAAGATAAAACTACCTCACCAGAAGTGCAATACACTGATATGCAGTTTCAAATTAAATTATACGAAACAACTAATATAATAGAATTTGTATATGGCGACTGGACAGCCTCAAGTAATTCTTCCGCTTTTAAAACTTCTGCATGTGGTTTAAAAGGTGCAAGCAATTCAGATGAAGATTTACTTGTAGCAAATAAAGGTTCTTCAAATGCTTGGGCTGATATTAATTTTACTAATGCTAATTATCAAACTACTGCAACTCTTAATTTTGGTAATCCTCCTGAAAGACCCAAACCAGAAGATGGAAGAACTTTTATATTTACTCCAATAAAGGATAATGATTTAAAAATTACTGAAATATACTCACTTGGAAAGGCTTCTATTGTATATGGAAATCCTCAAACAATTTCTGCAAATATTATAAATATAGGAAATAATCCTATGACAGATGTTGATGTTACACTTAATATTACAGGAGCAAATACTTTTAACGATGTTGTAAACATTACAAATCTTGAACCTGGCGATAATATTACTGTTACATTTGCAAATTTTACAGCGTCTTCTACAGGAACTACTAATATTGAAGTTTTATTACCAAATGATGATAGTAATATTGAAAATACTAAAACTTGGGAACAAAACACCACCGACTACCAATACAGATATGCAAATAATAATAGCAGTAATGGCGGTTGGGGGTTCTCTCCAGAAACAGCTGAAGGCATTTTTTTAACAAAATATCATATAAGTGGGACAGCCTTAGTGAACTCAGTTGAGGCTTATATTAATAATAGTGCTAGTGCAACAGGCAATACTGTGTATGGTGTTGTTATGAATGAGGCAGGAACAATTATTGGACAATCAGACGACTATGTTATTCAAGAAGAAGATTTAGGTACATGGCACAGTTTTACAATAAATAATCCACCACAAATTGATGAAGGTAATTTTTTAGCAGGTTTTGCGGTAACAGCAAATGGTTCATCTGTGTATTATGCAATGGGAGTTCAAACCGAAAATCCTAATAGAACAGATATATGCTATCACTCTGCAATTCAAGGAGGTTCGTTAAATCAATATAATGAAACGTTCAAAAATAGATTTATGATTGGAGCAACAGTTTATTGTGTAACTCCAACTGCTCCTACTTCTGTAGAAGCAACAGAAACCGAAATTTGCAGTGGCGAAAGCACAACACTTTCTTACGAAGGGGGTACGGGTA